>DASTIQ010000015.1 GCA_035717485.1 Thermoanaerobaculia bacterium
GCGCGGTCTTTTCCCCGGACGATCAGCTTCGCGATCATCGAGTCGTAGTGCGGCGGGATCACGTAGCCCTGGTAGGCGGCCGTGTCGACACGCACGCCCGTCCCGCCCGGAGGATGGAAGACCGTCAGCCGGCCGGGCGACGGGGTGAACTTCTCGGGGTCCTCGGCGTTGATCCGGAACTCGATCGCGTGGCCGCGCGCGCGGATCGCCTTGTCGCCGAACGAGAGCGGCTGCCCGGCAGCGACCGAGATCTGCTCCTTGACCAGGTCGAAACCGGTCACTTCCTCCGTCACCGGGTGCTCGACCTGGATCCGGGTATTCATCTCCATGAAAGAGAACTGCCCGTCCGCGTCGAGGAGGAACTCGATCGTTCCGGCGCCGGTGTAGCCGACCGCCTTCGCGGCCTTCACCGCCGCCTCGCCCATCCGGGCGCGCAGGGCGTCGTCGAGAGCCACCGAGGGCGATTCCTCGAGCAGCTTCTGGTGGCGGCGCTGGATCGAGCACTCGCGCTCCCCGAGATGGATCACTTTTCCGAAGCGGTCGCCGAAGACCTGGAACTCGATGTGGCGCGGTGCCGTGAGGTACTTCTCCAGGTAGATCTCGGCGTTGCCGAACGCCTTCTCCGCCTCTCCCCGCGCGATCTCGTAGAACGACGCGAGATCGCGCTCGTTCTGCGCGACCCGCATCCCTCGCCCGCCTCCGCCCGCCGAGGCCTTGAGGATCACCGGGTAGCCGATGCGGCGCGCGACCTCGACCGCCTCATCGAGCGTCTCGAGCGCACCGGAAGATCCGGGAAGCGTCGGCACCCCGGCTTTCTCCATCGTCTTGCGGGCGAGCGCCTTGTCTCCCATCGTCCGGATCGCCTCGGGGCTCGGGCCGATGAAGGCGATCCGGCAATCGGCCAGGATTTCCGCGAAGCGGGAGTTCTCCGACAGGAACCCGTAGCCGGGATGGATGGCGTCCGCCTCGGTGATCTCGGCCGCGGAGACGATCGAGGCGACGTTCAGGTACGACGCCGACGGCGGGTACGGGCCGATGCAGACGTCCTCGTCGGCGTAGCGGACATGGAGCGCTTCGCGGTCGGCCTCGCTGTAGACGGCGACCGTGCGGATGCCGAGCTCCCGGCACGCCGAGATCACCCGCAGCGCGATTTCGCCGCGGTTGGCGACGAGGATCTTCTTAAAGATTGCGCATCGGAGCACTCACGGCCGTGAGCGCCCGCCTTCGCCGAGGCTTCGGCGGGTAAACACCGTTCGCCATCCCCTCGGAAGAGGGGATCTCGCCACGGTGGCCACGAGAAGACCGGAGGGGTCTTCCGGGTCGAGGGATTCGAAGGGCCATCGCTTCGCTCCGCTCCGCTCGCGCACGAGGCACGCCGGCGTCACGACGTCTTGATCGCGAAGAGCTTTTCGCCGTATTCGACCGGCTGCCCGTTCTGCGGAAAGACCTTCACGACCTCGCCGGCGACGTCGGACTCGATCTCGTTCATGAGCTTCATCGCCTCGATGATGCAGAGGATCTTGTTCTTGTCGACGCGGTCGCCCGGCGACACGAACGGATCGGACTCGGGAGACGCGGCGCGGTAGAAGGTCCCGACGATCGGCGACACGATGTAATGAAGCGTGTCCTCGGCGGCCTCCGCGCGTTCCTCGGCCGCGGCCGCATCCGCGCCGGCCGCGGGGAGCGCGGCGGGAGCCGAGGCGACGGGAAGGGCCGGGTAGTAGACGGCCGACCCGCCGTTCGACTCCCCGCGATGACCCTCGATGCGGAGGCGGAAACCGGAACGCTCGATCTCGACTCCCGAGAGGTTCTTCTCGGCGACGAGATCGATCAGCTCCTTGATCTCCTTGAACGAAAGCATCAAACCAGCTCTTTCTCGAGCGCGAAAGCGGCCTTTCGCGCTTCGAAACGGGCGCGTCCGGAATTCCCCTCGGGGGACAACAGGATCAGGAGATAATACTCGGAAGTCACCGCCGAAAGCAGAATCGTCGCCTTGTCCGACTGGACGACGAACTGGCGAACCGATCCCGCCTCGAGACCGAGATCCACGGCGCTGAGATGACTCAGAACGCCGGTCAGCTCGGCGGACACGCTCTCGAGAACCGAATCTTCGGCCGGAACGACGGAGTCGATCGCGATGCCGTCGCGGCCGATGAGCGATACCCCGTGGAGGCCTTCCACGCGCTCGGCGAACTGCATCAGGGTCTCGCGGAAGACGTCGCTCACACGTCGCCTCCGCGAGGCTGGCGCCCGCGCGCCCTCACGAGCCGGCTCCGGAAGCGGCGTTCGCCTTCAGGCGGGCGAGCCAACCTTCGAGCGCCCGCTTTCGGCGCGTCCGGGGATCGACGGCGGAAGGAGCCGCCGCGGCTTCGCTGCGCACCGCGGCGATCCGCCGGGTGAGGCTCTCGTCCTCCGGATGCTCCTCGGCGAGCCGCTCGTAGATGCGACGCGCTTCCTCGCGGAACCCCTGCTTCTCGTAGAGCTCCGCGAGCGTGCGCGAGGGCGGCAGCTCGGGGGGCGGCTCGATCGGCGTTTCCCTCTCGTCCGTCTCGCGGGAGAGCGCTTCCCTCTCCGCGTCGGACGGAACCTCGGGCTCCGGCGCCGGCCGGCTCTCTGCCGGCGGGAAAGCCTCGCTCCCCGCGGCTCCCGCGCCCGGCAGGACGAGGTCGGGAACCGTGATGTCGGCGAGGGATCCGGCGGGAGGGGCCTCCGGCGGCGCGGCGGCGGAAGCCTCCGGAACCGGCGGTTCGGCGGCAGCGGTGTCCGCCGCCGTGGATGGCCCGGGAGGGCCCGGTACGTCGAGCTCGGCGGGCGGGGTCGGTTCGGGCGAGAACTCGAGCGTCGACAGCGACATCGTCGCGTTGGGGTCGAACCGGAACTCCGCGGACGAGTCCGAGAAGTTGATGGGATCGAACATCCTCGGCTCGGCCGGAGCCGACGGAGGAGGAGGAGGAGGGGGCGCCTCGGGCTTCGCTTCCTTTTCCAGCGCCGCGATGCGATCGTCGATCGCCCGGTCTCCGGAGAGGGCGCGGTAGAGCTTGTATTTCTTGACCGCCTCCACGGCGTTCCCGCGGCGCGAGTAGAGGTCGCCCAGCGCCTTGGCCGCCACGAGATTCTCGCGGTCCGCGGCGAGGACGCCGGCGAAGGCGTCGATCGCCTCGTCGTCCCTCCCCATCTCGTGGTAGAGGCGCGCGATCGCGATCCGCGCCGAGAGGTAGCCGGGATGGGCCTCGAGTCCCGTCCGGAGGGTGGCGAGGGCGTCTCCGAAGCGCCCCGCGCGGCGATATTCCTCGGCGAGCCCGACGAAGATCCGCGATCCCGGCATCGCGGCCATTCGCCGCTCCAGGTCGCGGATCCGGGCCTCGGCCTGAGGGTCTGCCATGGCCCGGTATTCTCTCATCAAACCCGGCCCCAAAAAGAAGCCGCCCCCGGGGACCGGGGGCGGCGAGAAAAACGAAACAGGAGGCGTTATTGCGGGGCGACGGTGACCCCCTGCGTGGCCGTCTTCGAGCAGGCGTCCGTGACGACCAGCGTGCCGCTCGCAAGGCCCGTGCACGCCGGCCCGTTCGAGCCGCAGTTGAACGTGACGGCTCCGGGATTCTGCGCCGCCGAGGTGGCCGGGGTGGCCGCAGTTCCGTCGGGATTCGTGAACGTCCAGGCGTACGTGAAATTCGGCGTCCCCGTCGTGGACGTCGCCGCCGAGAATGACGCCTGGTCGTTCGCCGGTCCCGGCGTCGCGCTGGGACTCGCCGTGGGCGCCGCGGCGTTGAACGTCGAATTCGTGAACGTCCGCTCGACCGTGCAGCCGGTCGCCTCGTTCACGATCGTCACCGTAACGGTCGGCGAACAGACGTCGGGGTTGACCGTGAAGCTCAGGGTCTGCTGTCCGTTCACCTCCGACACGGAAACCGTTCCGATGGCGCCGCCCGCGCCGGTGACCGAGACCCGGGAAGGCGATCCGGTCGGGAAGAAGTCGGTGCCGATCACGGTCACGGGCGTGGCCGTGCCGCCGGGCCCGGAGGTCGGGGCGAAGCTGGTCACCGTCGGGACGTTGATCGTGAAAGTACCCGGCGCCGCCGCCGTTTCCCCGTCGGACAACAGCGTCACGGCAATCGTCCCGCCGCTGCTCGGGCATCCCGCCGGCGGTTTCGCCAGGATCTGGGTACCGGTCACCGAGAGGACCGTTCCCTGCACGCCGCCGAAGGTGACGAGGAGCGGCGCGACGAAGCCCTGGCCGGTGATCGTGACGGTGGTCGACGCGTCGCCGTGGTCGGGCGTGAACCCGAAAATCGACATCCCGACGGTGTAGGTATAGGTCACCGGCGAGCTCGTGCACGTCGTGCCCGAGCAGTTCACTTCCTTCACCGTGACGTCGACGTTCTGCGGGAACGTCGTGTCCGGGCCCTGGGCATTGGCCGGGGGCGTGATCGCGATGATCTGGGTCGGCGACACGGAAACGACCTGGGCCTCCAGCGTCCCGCCGAAGAACACCTGGACGGGAGCCGTGAATCCGCTGCCGACGATCGTCACCCGGGTTCCGCCGATCTTCGTCCCGGAGGCCGGCAGGATGGCCGTGACGATGGGCTGATTGTCGCTCGTGTACGTGAAGCAGCTCGCGGAAGCGAGCGTCTGGCCGTT
>DASTIQ010000016.1 GCA_035717485.1 Thermoanaerobaculia bacterium
AGCCGATCGTCTTCGAAGGAAAACCGGCGTACAAGATCGAACTCTCGGCGATATCGAACGACTTCATCTCGAACTTCTTCGTGGTTCGCGACTCGATCACGTCCTGGATCGACCGCACGACGCTCCAGTCCCTGCGTTACGAGAAACACTCCGTCGAGGGCAAGCGGGTCGACGACGAGCGGATCGATTTCGATCTCGCGGAAAAGATCGCGACGCGCGAGAGCGGCCGGAAGATCCCGTTCGAGACGCCGATCTTCGACTCTCTCTCGTCGGTCTATTACCTCCGGACGCGGGATCTCGCTTCCGCCGAGCCGATCGAAATCGAGGTCGTTTCCGGCAAGCGCGCCTACCGGCTCGAGGTGGACGTGCTCGGTCTCGAGAACGTGAAGACGCCCGCGGGAACGTTCCTCGCGCGCAAGGTGCACCCGAAGATGAAGGAGGAGGGACTCCTGAAGAAGGGGGGCGATCTCTGGATCTGGTTCACCGAGGACGCGCGGAAGATCCCGGTGATGATCAAGTCGAAGCTGAATTTCGGGGTGCTGACCGCCAAACTCGAAAGCGGAGCAGCACCTTAGGGTCGGGAGCACGGCGATCCATCGAGCCGGACCGGCGCGTGCCGCCTGCGAGACCCTGCGCCCCGGTATGCCTCGGGATCTCGCGGGCGACCCGCATCCGGTCGGGCTGCGTGTCACCCCTCTCCACAGGACCCGACCGCCGGCTCGTCTCTCGCCCGAAGTGCGTCCCCACGGAGGCGGCGGACTCAACGATGCCCTGTTCTCGGGGACAGGGCCGGAGCCACGCCTCAATTGCTATTTCCTCCCCGCGAAAATAGAGTGCGGCCAGTGCCCCGGAACGGGAATAGCGCCAGTGGCGCGCCTGCGGCTTGCGGACGAGGTCAAGACGTGGTGCGGGAGCAGATGCCGGGAGCATCGGTCCCGCGCCGCAACGCCGAGATCCGCATCGCCATCATCGCGCCGACTTGCCGCTTACCCCGCGGCGCTCCGAATGCCATTACCGTTATTCCCGTTCCGGGGCACTAGAATCGGGGGACCGTCGCCATGCCATTGAAACTCGGAGACCTGCTGCTGAAGGCGAACGTCATCTCGCAGGAGCAGCTCGACGCGGCGCTGAAAGACCAGCGGGACGAAGGGGGAAAGCTCGGCGAGGCGATCGTCCGCCTCGGCTTCGCGACCGAGGACGACATCACCGAGACGCTCTCGCAGCAGTTCGGCGTGCCCTCCATCAACCTGTCCGATTTCGAGATCGAGCCCTCCGTCATCAAGCTCGTTCCCGGGGACGTCGCCCGCAAGTACATGATCCTTCCGGTCAACAAGACCGGCGCGACCCTGACGATCGCGATGGGCGACCCGACGAACGTCTTCGCGATGGACGACATCAAGTTCATGACCGGTTACAACGTCGAGCCCGTCGTCGCTTCGGAGATCGCGCTCCGGAACGCGATCGACCGGAACTACGGGACGCCCCGCTCGCTGGTCCTCAAGGACCGCGGGAAGGCGGCGCCGGCGGCGGGGGGGGGCGCGATCCCGAATCCTCTCGGCACGTTCAGCTCGGCGCTCGGCGGCGGAACCGGACTCGACGACGTCATGGCTTCCGGCCTCACGGCCGACGACATGGCGGCGGTCTCGCTCGGGGAAATCAACCTCGACGAGATCGCGGGCGTCGACGAAGGGGCCGAGCTCGACGTCGTCCGAAGCCTCGAGGGAGAGGAGATCGACCTCGACAGCCTGTCGAAATCGACGGAAGCCGCGCCGATCGTCAAGGTCTCGAACCTGATCCTCATCGAGGCCTTGAAGTCGGGCGCTTCCGACATCCACGTCGAGCCGTACGAGAAGGAATTCCGCGTCCGCTTCCGCGTGGACGGCGTGCTGCACAACATCATGGCTCTGCCGCTCCGGGCCCGCGACGCCCTCATCTCGCGCCTGAAGATCATGGCGAAGCTCGACATCTCGGAGAAGCGCCTGCCGCAGGACGGCCGCATCAAGATCCGTCTCCGCGTCGAGGACCGTTCCCGCGACCTCGACCTGCGCGTTTCGACCGTGCCGACGCTCTTCGGCGAGAAGGTCGTGATGCGCCTTCTCGACAAGGCGAAGCTCCAGCTCGACATGACGTACCTCGGCTTCGAGCCGGAGTCCCTCCGCCGGTTCAAGGACGCGATCGAGCGCCCCTACGGGATCGTCCTCGTGACCGGGCCCACCGGCTCGGGAAAGACGAACACGCTCTACTCCGCGATCTCCGCGTTGAACGATCCCGAGGTCAACATCATGACGGCCGAGGACCCGATCGAGTTCAATCTCGTCGGCATCAACCAGGTGCAGATGAAGGAGCAGATCGGCCTGACCTTCGCCGCCTCGCTCCGATCCTTCCTGCGGCAGGATCCGGACATCATCCTCGTCGGCGAGATCCGCGATTTCGAGACGGCGGAGATCGCGGTCAAGGCCGCGTTGACGGGCCACCTCGTCCTTTCGACGCTGCACACCAACGACGCTCCCTCGACGGTGAATCGCCTCATGAACATGGGGATCGAGCCCTTCCTCGTCGCGACGTCGGTGAACGCGATCTGCGCGCAGAGGCTCGTGCGGCGGATCTGCTCGACCTGCGCCGAGGAAGTGGAGACGCCGCCGCAGACGCTGATGTCGATCGGCTTCTCGGCCGACGAGGTCAAGTCGCTGAAGACGATGCGCGGCCGCGGATGCGATCGCTGCAAGCGGACGGGATACAAGGGGCGGATCGGCCTCTACGAAGTTCTCCTGTTCTCGGACGAGATCCGCGACATGATCCTCTCGGGCGCGTCATCGGTGGAGCTCAAGCGCAAGGCGATCGAGGAGGGGATGCTGAACCTCCGGATGTCGGGGCTGCAGAAGATCCGGGACGGGGTCACCACGATCGAAGAGGTACTTCGGGAAACGGTCCTGTAGACGTTGGGCGGCGCGCGGATACGCGCCGCGATCCCGAACGAAGGCGGATGTTCGGAGCCGGCCGCCGCGCACGGCATCGCAGCCCCTCCGCCCCAGCGCCGGCCGGGCCGGGAGGGCGTCTGCGTGACAGGACCCGCCTCGCCGCCGGTTTCGCTGTTGGAGCTTCGGCGACGCCGATCGTCGGGCCGATGCGGCGCGAAGCGCCGCGCTCCCCCCGAGCGAGCGTCCGCCGCGGGTGTGCGAACCGAAGCTGCCGGGGGCGGGCGGGTGGCGCGACGCGTTCCCGGCGGCGAGCCGGCCGCCGTGCATCGGTTTCGTAGCCCCTCCGCAGCATGCGCCGGCCGGGCGACGCCGGGCGCCGAGCGACAGGACCCGCCAAAGTCCCCGGCCTCCTTCGTCACGCAGCCCCGCCGGCTGCGCGAGCGAGACCCTGTCCGAAGGGCCGGTTTGCAATCCCGGGAAAGCGCCGCTACACTTCCCCCCAACTTCCATGGCGACTACCGTTTCGCTGCATCAATTGCTGAAACAGATGGTGGAGATGGGCGCGTCCGATCTCCATCTGACGACCAACTCCCCGCCCATGGTCCGGCTCGACGGAAAGCTCGCTCCGCTTCCGTATCCGCCCCTCTCGGTTCCCGACACGAAACAGGTCGCCTATTCGGTCTTGACCGACGCCCAGAAGCACCGGCTGGAGGAGACTCTCGAGCTCGACTTCTCATTCGGGGTCAAGGGGGTCGCGCGGTTCCGCGCGAACAACTTCTTCCAGCGCGGCGCGGTCGCCGGGGTCTACCGGCAGATCCCGTACGAAATCCTTTCGTTCCAGCAGCTGAACCTGCCTCCGGTCGTCGAGACGCTGTGCGAAAAGCCGCGTGGACTGATCCTCGTGACCGGTCCGACGGGCTCCGGCAAGACGACGACCCAGGCGGCGATGCTCGACAAGATCAACCGCGAGCGGCCGCTCCACATCGTGACGATTGAGGACCCGATCGAGTTCCTGCATTCGCACAAGAAGGCCATCGTCAACCAGCGCGAGCTGCACGCCGACACGCATTCCTTTCCGAACGCGCTGCGCTCCGTGCTCCGGGAGGATCCGGACGTGGTCCTGATCGGCGAGATGCGCGACCTGGAGACGATGGAGGCGGCGCTCCGCATCGCCGAAACCGGCCACCTGACGCTCGCGACCCTCCATACGAATTCGGCGGCCCAGTCGCTGAACCGGATCGTCGACGCGTTTCCCGCCCATCAGCAGTCGCAGATCCGGACCCAGCTCTCGTTCGTGCTGGAGGGCATCCTCTGCCAGGCGCTCCTCGAGAAGGCGAGCGGCAAGGGCCGGGTGATGGCGATGGAGATCCTCATCCCGAACGCCGGCATCCGGAACCTCATCCGGGAGGACAAGATCCATCAGATCTATTCGATGATGCAGACCGGCCAGCTCAAGCACGGGATGCAGACGTTCAACCAGTCGCTCGCGACGCTCTACCACAAGCGGCTGATCACCCTCGACGCCGCGATCTCGCGCTCCTCGAACCCCGAGGAACTGCAGGAGCTGATCTCCCGCGGCTCGGGCATCAACACGGCGCAGTCGGCCGCCGCCGCCGGCGGTCCCGCCCGCCGGGCGTAGGGAGCGACGATGGCGAATTTCGTCTGGAAGGGCCGGGACCGGACGGGAGCCGTCCAGGAAGGCGTTCTCGTCGCGGACACGAAGGATCTGGCCTTCGCGACGCTGTCCCGGCAGGGAATCGTCGTCAGCGGCATCCGGGAGAAGGGGAAGGAAGCGGCCCTGCCGCGCGCCGGCCGGAGGATCCCGTCCAAGAAGGTCGCGATCTTCACGCGGCAGTTCTCCGTGATGATCGACGCGGGCCTGCCGCTCGTCCAGTGCCTCGAGATCCTGGCGTCCCAGCAGGACCACAAGTCGTTCCAGAAGATCCTCTACCAGGTCCGGCAGGACGTCGAGTCCGGTTCGTCGCTCGCCGAGTCGATGCGCAAGCACCCCCGGGCGTTCGACGCCCTGTACGTGAACATGGTCGCCGCCGGCGAGTCGGGCGGCATCCTGGACACGATCCTCCAGCGCCTCTCGACCTACATCGAGAAGGCGGTCAAGCTGAAGAGCCAGGTCCGCTCCGCGATGATCTACCCGATCGCGGTCATCACGATCGCGGCGTGCGTCGTCGCGGTGATCCTGCTCAAGGTCATTCCGACGTTCGCCGCGCTCTTCGCGGGCCTCGGAGCCGAACTGCCACTCCCCACGCGCGTCGTCATCGCGGCGTCGAATTTCCTCGCGCGGTACTTCATCTTCGTCATCATCCTGATCGCCGTCGGAATCTACGCGTTCCGCGCGTACTACCGCACCGACAACGGCCGCCACACGATCGACCGCATCCTCCTGCAGCTCCCGATCTTCGGGGAGATCCTGCGGAAGATCGCCGTCGCCCGCTTCTGCCGCACGCTCGCGACCCTGACGTCGTCGGGCGTGCCGATCCTCGACTCGCTCGAGATCACGGCCAAGACCGCCGGCAACGCGATCATCGAGGACGCCATCTTCGCGACCCGCAAGAGCGTCGAGGCGGGCAAGACGATCGCGGAGCCGCTGCGCGACGCGAAGGTCTTTCCGAACATGGTCGTGCAGATGGTGTCCGTCGGCGAGCAGACCGGCGCGCTCGACACGATGCTCAACAAGATCGCCGAGTTCTACGAGGACGAGGTGGATGTCGCGGTCGCCGGGCTCATCAAGCTCATGGAGCCCATCATGATCGCGATCCTGGGCATCGTCATCGGCGGCGTCGTGATCGCGATGTATCTGCCGATGTTCAGCCTCATCTCCAAGATCGGTTAACGGGAGAGCGCCGGCGCGCCGATGCCTCGAGCCGGGCGGGCGCGTGCAGCCCGCCGGCTCACGCCTCGACGCGCCTCACCGAGATCGTCACGGAATCCCGTACGCCTTGGCCGCGGGCGGGTCCGCCCGAACCCGTCGCCGCGCCTCACTTCTCCCGATCGGGAAGTCGGCTGGGGCTGGCGCCCGACGGCGTCGCCTCCGCGGAGCGCCTTCATCTCCCGACGCTCACCGGGTCAGCCGGGGGCGAAGGCCCGGCGGGTGAGGGCGCGCCGCCGGCAGGCCGCCGCCGAACCGTCGTAAAATCGTTCAAATGGATTCCCTGACCCGGTCTCTCCGGTTCCT
>DASTIQ010000017.1 GCA_035717485.1 Thermoanaerobaculia bacterium
GTCCTGGACGGCGATTTCGCGGACGAGCTCGTGGCGGCCGGTTGCGAGCTCGAGGCGGTAGATCCGGGCCGAAGTGGTCCCGCGATCGGAGTAGTAGCAGGACCGGCCGTCCGCGCTCCAGCCCGCAACCGAGGCCGCGCCGAGCTCCGCGGGGTACAGCCGCGGCACGCCGCCGCGGACCGGAATGACGACGATCCGGCCGTCGCTCGTGACGCCGGCGACCGACTCTGCGTCGGGCGACACGAAGAAGAAGAAAGGGTTCATCAGCGGGCCCGGAATGGGGCGAACGGGACCGCCTTCCAGCGAAACTTCGTAGAGCGCCGTCGGGCGGCCGGGAGCGTCCGCGCAGACGACGAGCCTCCGGCTGTCCGGGAAGAAAGTCGCCGAGAGCGGGTCGAGGTTCGGCATGTCGATCGTCCGGGACTGCCCGGCCCCGGTCGGATACAGGACGAGAACGCGGCGTCCGCCGGCATGGCCGCGGCGGTTTGCCGCGACGAGGCGCCCGTCCGGCGACATTGCCAGCGCGTTTCCCGGGCCGAGCTGGACGGCGGCGGAGCCGTCGGTCTTGCGCAGGTAGACGAGATACTCCTCGCGACTCGCGTCTCCCTGCTCCGTGGAGAGAATCCGGCCGCCGTCGGCGGAGATCGCGTCGGGGAACGTCCAGTCGAGCCAGGAGAGATCCCGGTCCCGGGCGCCGCCGGCCGCCGGACCGCTCAGGTAGGTCTCGCGGCGCGCGGTCGACTGGATCACGAGCGCCGCTCCGCCGGCGGAAGCGTCGTGCGCGTACTCGGTGATCCCGCTGCGGTGGAGGAACCGCTCCCGTCCGGAAAGGTCGACCGCCCACAGCGAAGCGCTGTTCCCGGACCGCGCTCCGCTCCAGAGGATCTCGCGGCCGTCGGAGATCCACGACAGCCCGTCGAGAACGGTGAGGTCGCGGACGAGCGTCGTCGCCCTTCCGTTCCGGTCGACGACGACGAGGTCGCCCGCGGTGTCGCCGCGGAAGCGATGCTCGGCGAAGCAGACGCGCCCCCCGTCGGGCGAGACGCGCACCTGATCCATCCAGCCGACCGTCGAGTGGAGCGCGCGGCCGATCGGGTATTCGAGAACGTCGCTCGCGCCGACGTAGCGCGAAATCGCGAGGTTCTCGCCGTCCGGCGCCCAGTCGGCCGAGACGACCCGCTCGGCGATCGGCCGCGGCGCCCCGCCGGAGAGCGTGGCGCGCGCGAGCGTCGCCTCGGACGTGAAGCCGGTCGTGAACCGCCAGCCGAGCCCGATCGCGAGCTCGTCGGACTTCGAGACCGAGTACAGCATGGCGGGAGGGAGATCGAGCTTCTGCGAGTCGGGGCCGGTCGCGCGCACCGTGAAGAGCGACGGGTCCTCGCCCTGCCACGCGGCGCAGTAGACGATCGTCTTTCCGTCGCTCGCGAACCGCGCGTTGAAGATCGTGCCGCGCCGGAACGTGAGCCTCTGGAACGACGGCGGGTTCGCGCGCGCCGCGCGCTCGCCCGAAACGCGCCCGATGCGGAACGCGGCGGCCGCGGCGACGAGCGCGGCGACCGCCAGCGCCGGCGCCGCCCACCGGCGGGGAGCGCGGACGCGGCCGACGGTCCCGACGCGCGACGACGACCCTCCATCGAGGGATTTCAGCGCGAAAACGATGTCGCGGGCGGACTGGAAGCGCTCCTCCCGCTCCTTCTCGAGACAGTGGCGAACGATCCGGTCGTACTCCGGCGGGACGCTCCGGATCGTGGAGATCTCGGGAGGGTCGTCCCGAAGGACGGCGTTCATGGTCTCGACCGCGGACGCGCCCGAGAACGGGCGGCTTCCGGTCGACATCTCGTACGCGACGGCGCCGAACGAGAAGATGTCGCTCCGCGCGTCGGCGGTCCGTCCGCGGACCTGCTCCGGAGACATGTAGCCGACCGTGCCGAGAACCGTGCCGGCGTCGGTCGTCGGTGCGGCGGTCGGCGAATTCGTGTCCGCGCCCGCCGACGCGATCGCGACGGACTTCGCGAGGCCGAAGTCGAGGATCTTGACCCTTCCCTCGGACGTGACGAACACGTTCTCGGGCTTGAGGTCCCGGTGGACGATGCCCTTGTCGTGCGCGGCGGCCAGACCCTCCGCGAGCTGGATGCCGTAGTCGACGCACTTGCGGAACGGAAGCGGCCCGTTCGTCAGCCGATCGCGGAGCGTCGAGCCCTCGAGGAGCTCCATCACCGCGTAGACGGTCGCCCCCTCCTTGCCGACGTCGAAGAGGCCGAGGATGTTCGGATGCGAAAGCGCCGCGACCGCCTGAGCTTCCCGCTCGAACCGCGCGAGCATTTCGGGGTCCTGCGCGAGCCGCTCCGGGAGGACCTTGAGTGCGACGTCCCGCCCGAGCCGCGTGTCGCGGGCGCGGTAGACCTCGCCCATGCCGCCCGCGCCGAGAGGAGAAAGGATCTCGTACGGTCCGAGCTTCGTGCCAGCGGAGAGCGTCATCCGTCGATCTCCGTCCGACCGCCACGTTTCCCTCGCGGCAGGCCTGGCGCGGCCCTGCTCACGTCCGCCTCACTTCAGCTCCGCCAGCCATACGTCTCCTTCGGTCGCCGTTTCCGTGTAGGTGATCTCCCGCTCGCCGGCCGAGACTCCGAAGCTCATCCCCACGAAGTAACCGCCGACGTCGAGGAGCGGCGTGATATGGCCCGTTGCGACGTCGACCAGGGAGATCCCCCGCCGATCGCGCATCACGAGGCGCCGTCCGTCCGAGAGCCAGACGGCGGACCTCCAGAAGGGATCGCCGCCCGTAACGCGCCGGATGTGTTTTTCGCGAAAGTCGTAGACGCCGATCCCATCGGTGGAACCGTCGCGGCGGATGATCACTCCAGCGAGCTTCGTTCCGTCGGACGACCAGGAAGTCGGCCAGTACGACGACGTGCCGAGCTCGGGCAAGTCGATGTAGGTGAGGGAAGGGGACGGTCCGGACCGAAGGTCGGCGAGTCCGAATCCGCCCCGGCTCGCGGAGAACCAGATCCTCGAGAACGTCATTCGCGAGCCGTCCGGAGACCAGATCGGAAAATTCACCGCCCCCTCGACGTGGAAAAGCTCGCGAAGGCCGCTGCCGTCGGGATGGATCGACCAGACCTGGTAGGAACCATTCCGGTCGGAATAGAAGACGATCTCCTTCCCGTCCGGCGACCATTGCGGTCCCCGATCCCGGAACGGATCGTCGGTCAGCCGCCGATAGTCGGTGCCGTCCGTCCTCGCGAGCGCGATGTCTTCCTGGTTCGTCGTCTGCATGAACGCGACCCATCGGCCGTCCGGCGAAACGTCGTGATCGCGGATCGGCTGCGTGCTCTTCAGGATCGGCGTCGATGGTCCCGTGATCTTCCCCTCGCGCGGATCGAAAGGCGCCCGGAGGAGGGTCGACTTCCACAGAAGGCTCGAATACGCCATCCGCTTCCCGTCGCGGGAGAAGCTGATCTCCCCGCTCCAGAGAGACGGCGTCGTCATCGGTTCCGGCGCTCCGAGCACCCGGCCCGAATTCTCGTCGATCGGGACGCGCCAGAGGTTCATCGAGCCGCCCCGGTTGCTCGAGAACCAGAGCCAGTGCCCGTCGGGAGACCAGGCCGGGCTCCAGTCGAGGGGGGCGTCGTCGGTGACGTCCTTCCCGTTTCCTTTGGCCTCGGAGCCGTCGGCGGCGACGGTGAAGATGTCTCGCTGTCCCGAGTCTCCGCGAAGTCCCCAGAAAGCGATCCGCTTGCCGTGCGGAGAAAATGCCGGCTGCATCGCGTCGGCGGCCTCGGTGACGACGCGTTTGTGTCCCGTCTCGACATCCACGGCCGTCATCCCGCCGACCTTTGCTCCGCGGTCGCTCGGAAAGAGATACGTTCCTGTCGTCACGACGACTTCCTTGCCGTCCGGCGACCAGGTGGGGGCGAAGCCGAAATCGGTGAGCCGGCGGACGGATTCTCCGGTCGAGCCCATGACGAAGATGCCTCCGCCGTCGCGCTCGGAGCGGAAGGCGATCCGCTCCCCGTCGGGAGCGAAGGCCGGCTGCCAGTCGTCGGCCGGCGAGTCCGCCGTGAGCGGCGTCGGGTTCCGGCCGCCGACGCGGAGAAGGAAGAGCTTCATGATGCCGCCCACGCGGGCGACGTACACCACGCTCTTTCCGTCCGGCGAGAGCGACGGAGACGATTCGACGCCGGGCGTATCGGTGAGCTGTTGGAACGAGGCGGGCCGGCCGGAGGCGGCGGGGCGCGCGGTGCCCCGCAGACCGATCCAGACGGCCGCCGCGCCCACGAGCGCGGCAACGGGGATCGCGACGGCAGGGACGCGGCGGCGCACGCGCCCGGCGGGCGGCCGCTCCGTCGAGCTCGGCGTCCCCGAGACCGACTCCAGCGCGAAGCCGACGTCGCTCGCCGACTGGAATCTCTGCTCGGGACTCTTCTCGAGGCAATGCCGGAGGATCCGGTCGAGCGCGGGGGGAATCGCGGCGCCGGACGCGACGGTCTCGGGCGGGTCCTCGCGCAGGATCGCCGTCATCGTCTCGGCCGCCGTGTCGTGCTGGAAAGCGCGGCGGCCGGTGACCATCTCGTAGAGGAGCGTTCCGAACGAAAAGATGTCGGATCGGTGGTCGGCGTCCCGGCCGCGAACCTGTTCGGGTGACATGTAGCCGACGGTGCCCATGACCGTCCCCGGCTCGGTGTAGGCGGACACGGTCGGGGAGTGCGTCTCGTCGGAGGAGGCCGCGCGCGCCGGCTTGGCGAGGCCGAAATCGAGGATCTTGGCCCTTCCGTCGCGCGTCACGAACACGTTGTCGGGCTTCAAGTCCCGGTGGACGATTCCTTTTCCGTGGGCGGCGGCGAGACCGGCGGCGACCTGGCGTGAGATCTCGAGAGCGCGGCGGACCGGCAGCGCTCCGTCCGTCAGCATCTCGCGGAGCGTTTCGCCTTCGAGGAGCTCCGTCACGGCGTACGTGACGCCGTCATGGGCGCCGAAATCGAAGATCGAAAGGATGTTCGGGTGGTTCAACGCCGCGACGGAAAGGGCCTCGCGCTCGAAGCGCGCGAGCGCGTCGCGATCCGCCGCGATCGATTCCG
>DASTIQ010000018.1 GCA_035717485.1 Thermoanaerobaculia bacterium
CGATGCCTGCGCCGCGGAATGGGTGAGCCCGGTCGGCGCCGCGGCGACCGCCGCCGAGTCCGCGGGGAACGTTCCCGGCGCCCCGAAAGACTGGACGGGAGTCGCCGTCTCGGTCGAATGGCGGCGCGGCGCCGCGGCCGACGAAGGTCTCGTCGCGACGGCCGACGTCCTTCGCATCGACGATCGCGAGCTGGCCTGCTCGTTCACGGTCCGGGGCGCCGGCGCCGACGACGTCCTCGCGACGGGAAAGGTGCTTTTCGCTTCCGCCCCGGCCGCCCGCGCGAGCCGAGCCGGCGAAGCGGCGGCTCCCGGCGGAAACGACGCTCCGGAAACCAACGCCGCCGCCGGACCCGCGGGGAGACGGGCCCCGGCCGCCCGATCCCGAATCGCGGAGCTTCTCCCCGACACGATCGCCCACGGGCTGCGCTCCGCCTACTGGCGCGCCCGAGAGCGGCGGGGGCTCGCCGCGTCCCCTCCCTTTCGGCTGCTCGACGCGCCCCGCGAGCTTCGGCCGGGCGAGGAAGGGCCGGTTCGGATCGAGGTCGTCAACGCGTCCGGGCACGAGGATGATTTCGCGATCGACGCCGTGCTCCCGCCGGGGTACGGACTCGGCCTGGCCTGGACGCGGGGACACACGATCCGGGTGCCGCCGCGAAGCCGGGGGCTCGTCGAAGCGATCGTGACCGCCCACCGCCCGGACGAGGTCAATCTCGGGCGACCGTGGCGGCTGCGGCTCGTGTGCGCCCGATCGGGCGTCTTCCTCGACGAGATCGTCCTGGAGGTCGCGGTCCCCGATCCGCGGCCCGGAGTCCTGTATTACGTCCTGACCGAGGATTGCGAGACTTTCGACGGCGGGCCGACGACCGGCGACTATTCCGATGACCGGAGACCCCTCGGCAATCGGAACGGCTTCATGGATCCCGACGACTACCGGATCCAGATGATCGAGAAACCGGAAGCGCTCAACGCCATCGCGGACCGTTACGGCGCCCGGTGGACGCACTTCTGGACGGCCACCCAGCGGTTCGCCGCCCGATGGGCCGCCGAAAGGTCGGCCACGGGCGCCTGGGACTCCCTGATCGAGGCTCTCGACGCTTCGGTCCGCCGCGGATCGATCCGCCACGAGTACGCGCCCCACATTCACTTCGACTTCGAGCCGGAATCCGAGCTTCCCCCGCAGCCTCGGCTGATCTATGACGCGCCGACCGACGGACTGCTGCCAAACGAGTATTTCGATCGCACGACGAATCCGGACCACCGCTACCACGGCTGGGACGGCGCGCGGAAGGGGATCGCCTACGTCCGGAAGGAAGGCGGCTTTCGGGAGCCCGACTCGAAGGCGGGCTCTCTCCGGAAGAGCGCGCTCCACCTCGCCCGTCTCTCCTCGGGGCGAATTCCGTCACTCGTCACCCGCACCGGCGCCTGCGATTTCGGGACGGGGAGCGACATCGCGGTGAGCTTCCGGGCGCTCGAAGCCAACGGATTCCTCGCCGACGCCGATGCCGGCCTCTACGACCACGTCGGAGAGCACCCTCGCGGCCGTCAGATCTACTACTGCCGCGCGGGGGACCTCGAGCGCGAGATCGAGGACCTCGGGGAGGCCGGACTCGTGCAGCTTCGCGCTCCCGAAATTCAGCTCGACGGGGCCTCCGCCGAAACCCTCGACCGGTGGTTCGACCGGCGGGCCGCCGAGTCGGAGGGCCCGGGCGTCCGCGCGATCGTCGCGATGACGCACGCGATGTTCGTCCGTGGAGAACCGGACCCCGGCCGAAGTCTCTCCGGGGGAGATTTCGAGTCGATCGACTCCCATCTCGCCTACGTTCGGACCCGATACCCCCGGGTCCGCTTCGCCACCGCTTCGGAAGCGGTGCTCGAATTCATCGACTACTACGCTCCCGCTCCCCTCGCCGCCCTCGGCGCGTTCGTCGCGGAGTCGGAGAACCCGCCGGGACTCCTGTATTCCGTTCGCATCCTCGGGAGGGGTATCCCGATCTCCGCGTCGCACCCGGCGCGGGTGTCCGTCGCGGCCCCTTCCGCGCTGCGCACCGAGGAGATCGACTATCTCGAGGTGCGGGACCGCGGAAGGCCGATCGCCCGCACGGCGCCCGAGGCGGACCGGCTGACGCGCGCCGAATTTCCGGCCGAACGGCGCGAGGGCTACGAGCTTTTCGTGGCACTTCGCGGGCTCTCTTCCGGGCCCGCCGCGCCGGAAGGCCATCCGGAAAGCCGATCATCCTTCTCCTTCCCCGGTGAACCGCCGGCGCCCGATCTCTTCCGGTTCGAGTCTCCCCGCCTCGTCCGCTCGGCGCGTGCGACACCCGAAACCCCGTCGCCGGGGGACGCGGAGACCTGGGAGCTGTCCAACGACCTGCTGGCGCTCCTCGCGAACCCGATCGCGGGGAGCGCCGAACCGCACGGCCGGCGCGCCCACCCCTCCAGCGGCGTCCTCCTCGGCGCCGCGAACTTCGCCGCCCGCCGCGCGGCGGGAGCCGCATGGCGTCCCGGCGCCGCCGACCTTCGACACCTGCGGCCGGTCCATCCGACCGCGCCCTGGATCCGCGTTTCCGGCAGGATCGGCGCCGTCGGCCCGCGGGAGTGTCTCTGGGAAGGAAGCATCCGCGAGCCGGGCGCCGAGATCTCGCGCGTTCGAATCCGGCTCGTGCCCTGAAGGGGCCGCGGCCTCAGGGGCGCCGGGCGTAGAGGAGAGAGACCCCCGACGAGCGTCCCTTCGGCTCCCGATCGACGGAGAGCTCGAACCCCCGCCCCCGCAGCATCGTCCGGAACCCCTCGATTTCGGCGGGCGAGTGGACTTCCATCACGATCTGCCGGATCCCGGGCCAGTGGACGTCCTCGATCCCCGCCAGCACCTCTCGCTCCGACCTCTCCGCGTCGATCTTGAGGAGATCGACCGAGCCGATCGCCGAAGCCCGGAGCGCCGACGAGAGCGTCTGGATCGGGCATCGCCGCTCGCTCCGCGAACGAACCTTCGCGCGGACGATCTCCTCCAGGATCCGGGGCGGCAGCCGCTCCGACGCGGCGCCCGCGCCCCGGAGACGGTCCCGGATGCCGTCCCGGATCAACTCCGCGTCCTTCTCGGGGTCCGCGTGGAAGCCGGAGAGCAGGGTGTAGTCCTCGTAATGGACGAGCGTCGCTTCGCCGTCGCGATCCGACAGCCCGGTCGGATGGATCCGCACGCTCGTCCCGAACACCGAAACGTTCGCCGCGAGCCGTTCGCGGAGCTCGGGCACCGGCTCGAAAGCGTCCACGGTCGCGAGCGGCCGCTCCCGCATCACGAAGAGCGTGAAGAGACCGATGTTCGCGCCGACGTCGATCACGTGCGGACGCTCGGGGAGGACGATGCCGTTCCGGAGATAGACCCGGCGCTCGAAGATCTCGTCGTACAGGAAATCGACTTCGTAGCGGTGGCATCCGCGGACGAACGTCCCGTCGGGCAGCGCGAAGAGGTCGGAGACGGGCGAAACGCCCGGATCGGGCGTCACCGCGGGGGCGCCCCCTCCTCCTCGCCGAACACCTCCGCCTCGAACGCATAGATCTTCGCCCCGGCGAGCTTCCACGCATTGTCGGGGAGTCCCGCCTTCTGCGACACCGCCGCGAGGAACTGCTCGCGGGTGAAGCCCCATTCGGTCGCGACCTGCGGGAGGAGGAGACCGCGCCGCGCCCCGAGCTCCAGGATGATCCCGTGGCGGCCCGGCTCCACTTCCTCGGGCGGGATCAGCCGCGGCGGGGTGAGGACCGAAACCTCGACCGAAACGGACGGCCATTCCCCCGGGGTGAGCGGCGGGAACCGCGGATCGCGGAACGCCGCCTCCCGGGCGAAAGCGGAGACCGTCTTCGGGATCCCCTCCTCGGCGGAGAGCGTGCCGATGCAGCCGCGCAGGTCTTGGCCGATCTTCAACGTCACGAAGACGCCGTGGCTCGGATCGTCGGGATGGGGCCGCTCGACGAGCGAGGGAGGAGGCTCGCCTTTGAGCGCCCGGTCGATCGACGTCCGCGCGAGGCGGAGCAGCTCCTGTCCGTAGGCTCGCGCGATCATGCCCGTTCTCCGGCGGCCGCCGCGGCGCCCGCGAGCGTTCCGGGCGCTCCGAAACCCGAGGCGAACGCGAAGATGGCCTCCTCGAGCGCGTCGAGGTGCCCGCCGAAGAAGTGGTCGGCGCCCGCCACGGCGACGAGCCGCACCCGCGAGAAGCGCCGCTCCACGGCGCCGGCGAGGGCCGCGGGGCCGGCGTACTCGTCGCGGTCCCCCGAGATCACGAGCGCGGGCTTCTCGATCCGTTCGACACCTTCGAAGTTCCACCGCGCGAGCGGGACGCCCGCGGCGACGATCGCGGCCACCCGGCGATCGGCCTCCCCGGCGGCGAGCGCGACCGTCGAACCGAACGAGAAGCCCGCCGCGATCGCGGGGAGCCCGGCGCGGCGCTCCGCCTCGTCGAGCGCGGCGAGGAAGTCGTCCCGCTCGCCCCGCCCGAAGTCGTAGCGTCCTTGCGAGGCGCCGACGCCGCGGAAGTTGAAGCGCATGACGCCGAACCCGGCGCGCGAAAGGGCGCGCGCGATCCGGAACACGACCTTGAAGTGCATCGTGCCGCCATGGAGCGGATGCGCATGGGCGACGACCGCGGCGCCCCGGCGATCTCCCTCCGGCTCCTTCCAGAGCGCCTCGAGCGCTCCGGCGGGACCCTCGATCGTCGTCGGGTGAACCGTCGCCGCCGCCACGGCCCGATTGTAGTCCGCCGGCGCGAGGCGGAAGCCGAAGCATTTTCCCGGCAGAACCTCGAATCGAGCGGGGCGCGGGAACCCGTTCGCATCTTTTCTATTTCGCGGGTTTCGACCATAATCGGCATCCCTTTTTTCGAAAGCGAAAGGATCTCGCGGCATGGACGGAAAGAAGAAGATCGTGCACATCGTCGGGACCGGGACGATCGGCGAGCCCCTGATCGGACTGTTCACCGACTTCTCGCGACATCTCGAAATCGACGAGCTCACGTTCCACAAACGCACGCCGATGACGACCGAGAAGGCGAAGGTCCAGCACCTGATCTCGCGCGGCGCGAAGCTCGCCGTCGACGACGACAAGGTCGCCGACTTCGAGGCGCTCGGACACAAGGTCTCCTACACCGCCATGGAGGCTCTCGAGCGCGCCTCCGTCGTCATCGACTGCACGCCGGCCGGCAACGAGAACAAGAAGGTGTACCAGACGATCAAGGGGCCCAGGGGATTCCTGGCCCAGGGATCGGAGTTCGGGTTCGGGAAGATGTACGCGCTCGGAATCAACGACGAGGCGCTCGAGGTGGGGAAGGACCGCTTCATCCAGATCGTCTCCTGCAACACCCACAACATCGCGGTGATCGTGAAGACGCTCGCCTCGGAGGGGAAGAATCTGACTCTCGAGCGGGCGCGGTTCGTGTGCATGCGCCGCGCGAACGACATCTCGCAGGACTCCGGGTTCCTCCCGGCGCCGAACGTCGGGAAGCACGACGACCCGAAGTACGGCACCCATCACGCCCGCGACGCGTCGCATCTCCTGGAGACGCTCGGGTGGAAGCCGGAGATGTTCTCTTCCGCCGTCAAGCTCAACACCCAGTACATGCACGCCCTCTGGTTCGACCTGAAGGTGAACCGCCCGACCACGCGCGAGGAGATCGTCGCCCGGTTCCGGAAGAACGACAAGGTCGCGCTGACCGAGCGGCGCTCGGCGAACCAGGTGTTCTCGTTCGGGCGCGATCACGGGTACTACGGCCGGCTCCTCTCGCAGACGGTGATCTCGACGCCGACGCTCACGATGCCGTCGGATCACGAGATCGTCGGCTTCTGCTTCACGCCGCAGGACGGGAACTCGCTCGCGTCGTCGATCGCGGCGGCGCTCTGGCTGATGGAACCCGAGCGCGATCCGTGGCAGCGGATGGATCCGCTCAAACGCTTCTTCTTCCAGGAAATCTGACCTTTCGCGCTCGACGCCGGTCGCGTCGAGCGCGAAAGACGGAATCCCAGGCTCGCGCCGGCGAGCCGCGGAGATCGTCCCGAGGCGAGAGCGCGGCTGCCGTGCCGCGGCCGGCGCCCAGTTGCCGGGGGATCCGCCGATGCGCCGCCGGCCACGCGGCGGCCCCGGACGAGCGAAGGATCCCGGGGGCGTTCTCCCCCGCCTCCTGTCCGCGCGCCGCGTGCGTTACCATCCTCCCCGATGTCCACGGCCGAAAAGCCCCGGGCCGCGCCCGCCGCCGCGCTCGTCGCGCGTTTCACGGCCTTCGCGATCGAGCAGTTCCCGGAGGCGTTCGAAACGCTCCGTTCCGCGTTCGAGAGCGTCGCGCGCTCGGCCGGCGGCGGACAACGCGCCGAGGATCTCGAAGCCCTCCGCGCTCCGCTCGCGGAGGCCCTTCGGAGGGCTCTCCCCGCCCGGGCGCCGCGCTCGACCCCCGAGACGACCCCGGGCGTCGACGCTTCGGATCGGCTCGCCGCGGCCGCCGCCCGGGTCATCGACGCCTGCGACGGATTCCTGGCGCGCGAGGCGATCGCGGCGTCGCTCCAGCCGGGAGAGAAGCTCGAGATCCTCCGGGGAATGCTGCTGACCCGCGCCGTCGACAACCGCCTGAAGGCCTTCTTCACGGGCGGCGAGGTCCGCTGGAAGAACTCGTCGTTCCAGGGAAAGGGATTCCGGTCGCTCGGGCAGGAGGCGATCTATGCGGCCGGCATTCGTCTCCGCCGAGGCTCGTGCTACGGCGGCGACGGGCCGTGGAGGGGCGACGTCGTGGCGCCGCTCATTCGCGATCTCGGCCTCGCGCTCGCGATGCAGCCGGACCGCGAGAGCGTGCGCATGGTCCTCTCCGCCCAGATGGGGAAGACCGGGCCGCCGATGAACGGGAAGGACCTGCACGTCGGCGATTTCGCGCGGGGAATCCTTCCCGCGTCGGCCCCGCTGGCGATCTCTTCGCTGACGGTCGCCGGGCTCGCGCTGGCGTTCGCGATGGATCGGACGGGGCAGGTCGCGGTCTCGCTGATCGGCGAGGGGGGCACGTCTCTCGGCGAATGGCACGAGGCGATCAACCTCTGCGCCGCGCGGAAGCTCCCCGCGATCTTCTGCGTCCAGAACAACCAGACGGCGCTCTCGACACCCGTCTCCGACCAGTGCTCCGCGCGCGTCTTCGCGGAAAAGGCGGCGGGTTACGGCATTCCGGGAATCACGATCGACGGGACGGACGCGGCGGCGGTCGCGGCCGCGTTCTCCTGGGCCGCGGACCGGGCCCGCTCCGGGCGCGGACCGGCGTTGATCGAGCTCGTGGCGATGCGCATGTGCGGCCACGCGCACCACGACGACATGCTCTATCTGGGGAAGGACCCTCCGCCGTCGTGGGATTACCCGGAGCTCTCCGAAGCGGGGTACGCCGACCGCGATCTCTACGACTTCTGGGCGCGTCGGGACCCGATCGCCCGCTGGGCGGAAAAGCTCGTCGCCGAAGGAGCGCTCGCCGCCGGCGACCTCGACCGGCTCCGGGAGGAGACCGCGCGCCTCGTCGAGGAGGAGGCCCGCGCGGTGATCGACGCGCCCTGGCCGGACCCGGGGGCCGCGGGCGAAGGCGTCTTCGCCGGCGAGCCGCCTCGCCGCCGCATCGAGCCGCTCGAGGAGCGGGCGGCGAGGTCGGAGGCGATTCCGGAGGTTCTCCCCGTCGAACCGGGGCTGCCGTTCGACCCGAAGGGGAAGACGTTCCTCGAGGCGGTCATGCTCGGCGTCGGGGACGCCCTCCGCGCCGACCCGCGCGCGTTCGTCATCGGCGAGGACGTCGGCGGAAAGTACGGCAACGCCTTCCTGCTCCTCCGCCCGCTGCTCGCCGAATTCGGCGACCGGATCCTCAATTCCCCTCTCGCGGAGGGCGCCGTGATCGCCGCGTGCGTCGGTTCCGCGCTCGCGGGGAAGCGGCCGATCGGCGAGATGCAGTTCAACGACTTCGTCGCGACCGGCTTCGACGGACTCGTCAACAATGCCGCGAAGATCCGCTACCGCTGGGGGGGAGAGGTCCCGATGGTCCTCCGGATGCCGTGGGGAGGCCTGCGGCACGCCGGGCCGTATCACAGCCAGAACACCGAGCCGTGGTTCTATCGCACGCCGGGCTTGAAGATCGTCGTTCCGTCGACTCCCGAGGACGCGCGGGCGCTCATGGCCGCCGCGGTCGCCGACCCCGATCCGGTCCTCTATTACGAGCACATCGCGCTCTACCGCGATCCCCGCGTCAAGCAGGCGATCCCCGACGCCGCTCCCGCTCCCCTCCCGCTCGGGAAGGCGGCGGTCCGCCGGCCGGGGAAGGACGTCGCGATCGTCTCGTACGGCGCGTACGTCCACGCGGCGCGCCGCGTCGCCGAAACGCTCTCGGCCGACGGGATCGACTGCGCGGTCCTCGACCTCCGGACGCTCGTCCCCCTCGATCGACGCGCGCTCCTCGCCGTCGCGCGCCGCTGCGGCCGCGTCCTGATCGTGCACGAGGACTCGCGCACCGGCGGAATCGGAGAGAGCCTCGCCGCGATCATCCAGGAAGAGGCGTTCGAATGGCTCGACGCCCCGATCCGGATCCTCGGCGCGCTCGACACGCCCGTTCCCTACTCGCCCCCGCTCGAAGAGTTCTTCCTGCCGTCCGAAGCCGAGATCGAGAAGGCGGCGAGGCTCCTGGCCCGCTACTGATCCGGATTCAGGGGCGGCGCGCCGGCGCCAGGATCGTCGTGTCCATCGTTCGCGGGACGGCGTCGCGCCGGTCGGAGAAATCCCAGTTGAGCCCGCGCCGGAACGGCGGCTCCTTTTCGCTCCGCACCGCGCGGCCCACGCAGCGGTCCGGCCGGTACATGCGCGTCGCCGCCTGCTCGTATCCGGTGAACTCGCAGAGATCGCGGATGCAGAGCGTGGAGGGCTGCCACCACATTCCGCCGACGAAACGGCCGAAGTTCGCGTAGCTCGCCTCCTCGTCTTCGACGACGTAGGATTCGAGCAGGAGAACGCCTCCCGGCTTCAGGAGCCGGCGGAGCGCGTACAGTCCCACCAGCATGTCGGAGAGGTGGTAGAGCACACCGCTCAGGACGGCCAGGTCGAGACTCCCCGCGGGGATCCGCCGCTCCAGCGAGTACACGGTTTCGCGCACGGGCGTGACCGCCGCCGCCCCGAACGTCCGCGCGAGGAAGGCGGCCTGGTCGAGGTGCTCCGGGATCTCGTCCACCGCGTGGACGGCCGCCGCGCCCCGCGACGCCATCAGAAGGGCGATCCCTCCCGTGAAACAGCCGACGTCGGCGACCTGCCGTCCGCGGAGGTCCGAGGGCCACCATCCGAGGCCGTCGAACGTCCCGGCGATCGCCAGATAAGCGTCCCCCAGCAGGCCTTCCTTCCGGAAAGGGCCGAAATCGATCGTGTGCCCCCAGCCGTACTGCGCGAGGCTCCCGAGACGGTCGGCTTCGGCGCGGAGGGCGGCGATCTCCGCCTCGCTCTTCTCCTTCAGGCGGTACGGCCATTCGGCTTTGGGAAAGTCCATCGCGCGATCTTAGCAAGCCAACGGCGGAGCGGATCCGGTGGCGTGGCCCGCGCCGGCTACCAGAATTTCGCGAAGGCGGCGACGACCAGGGAATGCGTGATCCGGCCGTCCCGCAGCATCGCCCGGACCTCGTCCGGGGCCGCCTCGAAGATCTCGATGTCCTCCCCCGGATCGAGCTGCGGCGAAGCGACGCGGCGGCACCCGCGGGCGAGGAACGTCCAGCAGCGGTTCGACTGGATCGCGGGATTGGGATGCACCCAGCCGAGATCCGTCCACTCGTCCGCCGCGTGGCCGGTCTCCTCGAGGAGTTCGCGCCGCGCGGCGGCGAGCGGGCTCGCGTCCTTCGCATCGACGCCGCCGCCCGGAATTTCGATCGTCGTCTCCTCCGTCCCGTGACGGTACTGCCGGACGAGGACGACGTTCCCCTCCCCGGTCAGGGGGATCACGTTCACCCAGTCGGAACCGTCGAGGACGTAGAAGTCGAGCTCCTCCTCCGTGCGCGGGGAGACGATCCGGTCGCGCCGGATCGTGAAGATCCGGAAGTCGCCGAGGGGCTCGGAGCGGATCCGCCTCCAGCGCGCCGTCGCGCTCACCCGGACGTCACGTGGCGATGATGTAGCCGCCGCTCTTGGCGTCTTTCTTCAGCTGCACGAGGCCGAGCTTCTGCGCCTCTTCGAGGAGGCTCGAGAACGAGTCGAATCCGTAGTAGCTCTCGTTGAAGTAGGGTTTCTTGCGCTGCATCGTCTGTTTGACCATCGAGCCCCAGATCACGTCCTTGTTCTCGCGCTTCAGGGCCAGCATCGAGTCGAGCATCAGGCGGAACACCTCGCGGCGCTTCTCCGGGAGCTGGTCGAGCGAGGGGAGTCCCGCCGCGGGCCCGCGGACGAGATCCTCGTAGAAGATGAATTCGTCGCAGTTGGACACGAGGAGGTCGGACGAGGAGTTCTTCACGCCGACGCCGAGCGTCCGCTTGTCGTTCTCCTTCAGCTTCGAGACGAGGGGCGAGAAGTCGGAGTCGCCCGACGCGATCACGAACGTCGTGATGTGGCCCTTCGAATAGCAGAGATCCATCGCGTCGACGACCAGGCGGATGTCGGCCGAATTCTTCCCCGTGTAGCTCCGCTGCGGGATGTCGATCAGCTCGATCGCGTTCTCGTGGAAGGGCCGCTTGTAGTCGAGGTAGCGGCTCCAGTCGGCATAG
>DASTIQ010000019.1 GCA_035717485.1 Thermoanaerobaculia bacterium
TCACGAGAAACGACGGCGCCGACTTCCTCTCGGCGGTCGCGGCGTTCCCCGGGAACGTCGGCGGCTTCGAGGTGGTCTACACGGGCTCCTCCGAGGGAAGCATCCAGGTGTCGTCGAACATCGACCCGACATGCGCTCCGCCGGGACCCTGCGTCGCGACGTGGTCGGCCATCGACGACCCGTCGATTCTTCCGAACCGCTTCGTGACCGAAATGGAGGTGGACGGGGCGGACGCGACCGGCAACACGGCGTACGCCACGTTTTCCGGCTTCAACGCCAACACTCCTTTGCGGCCCGGCCACGTCTTCAAGACGACCAACGGTCTCTCCGGCGCGGCGACGTGGACGGACATTTCCGGGGACCTGCCCGACGTTCCGGCCAACTGCATCGCGCTCGACCCGACGACCGGCACGATCTACGTGGGGACCGACATCGGCGTCTTCCAGTCGACCAACGGAGGAGCGAACTGGCTCTATGACAACGATTCGTTCCCGACCGTCGCCGTCTTCGGCCTCGACCGGAATCCGACCACGGGCCAGATCGTCGCGGCGACCCACGGACGAGGGATGTTCGAGCTCGTTCCGCCGGGACCCTGACCCGGGCTGTTCGCGGGCATCTGCGGGGCGGCCTTCGGGCCGCCCTTTTTTTTACCGGCTAGCGGATCCGGTCGCGGCCGAAAACGGCGAGGAACTCGGGGACGTAGGCCCGCGCGACGTCTTCGACGGCGGGGCGGCGCCCCGTGACCCGTTCGATCGACGTGACGCCTCCGTCCGTGATGCCGCACGGAACGATCCCGAGGAAGTGGGTGAGATCCGTCGTGACGTTGAGGGCGAACCCGTGCGTCGTGATCCACCGGGCGATGTGGACGCCGATCGCCGCGATCTTGTCGTTGCCGACCCACACGGACGTCACGCGATCGGGGAGCGGGCTCCTCGTCCCCTCGATCCCGTAGAGCGCGAGGACCCGGATCAGCGTCTCTTCGAGATCGCGGACGTAGCGGCGGACGTCTCTCCGGTCGGGGGAGAGGTCGAGGATCGGGTATCCGACCAGCTGGCCGGGCCCGTGGTACGTGACCTTGCCGCCCCGATCCGCGTCGTACACCCCGATCCCGAGCTCCTCGCGGCGTTCCGGCGTGAAGAGGATGTCGCGGCGGGAGGAGTTCCGCCCGAGCGTGAAGACGGGGTCGTGTTCGAGGAGCAGGAGCGCCTCTTCCCCCGTCTCGGCGCAGCGCCGGGCCGCCTCCGTCTGGAGAGCGAGCCCGTCTCCGTATTCGACGCGTCCCAGCCATCGAACCGAGACGGGTTTCACGGCCGCGCCCGGAAGGGAACGGCGGCGGCCGAGGCGGCGTAGACGAGGAGTGCCGGGTCCCAGAAGACGATGCGGTACCGGATCGCCACGATGGTCGAGACGTGGACGATCGCCGTGAGGACGAGGATCGCGGCGGAGGCGGCGGCGAGGCCGCGCCGGGCCGAGAAGAGCCATCCCGCGGCGGCGGCCGCGGCGAGCGCGGGATAGGCGGCCGACGAGAGGAAGACGAGGGCGCGGGAGTGGAAACGCGGATCCACCCACGGCCGGAACCAGTCGACGGTCTTCCGGAGGAGGAGCTCGGCTTCTTCCCGGGGATGCGCGCCGATCCACGCGACCGCCGCGCGGGTGAAGGCGCGGGCCCGGACGGCGGGATTCGGGCTGCCCGCGCCGGGGATCTCCGCGGGCCAGCGAGCGAGGTCCCGGCCGAATTCGCCCACCCATTCGTCGGTCTCCGCCCGGCTCCGCGCACGGTAGTAAGCCTCCGCCGAGGGGGAATTCCCCTGCCAGAAGACGAACGCGCCGCCGTCGCTGACGGGAAGCACGGCATGGAAGCGGACGGCGTTCCGGACCGTCCACGGCAGGAGAACGACGCCGAACCCGAACAGCGCGGATGCCGCGAGCGCCCTCCGGACGGCGAAAGGAAACCGGCGGTCGAAGAGGGGGGCCGCGAGGAGAATGCCGAGCGGGAGGACCGAAGGGCGCGTGAGCGCCGCGAGAGCGAGCGCGCCGCCGGCGAACAGGGCGCAGCCGGACGACGGGCGATCCACCGAGACCAGCAGCAGGAATCCCGCGACCAGGAGGAGAACGAGGCAGAGCGGCTCGCTCTGCGGATCCACGCCGAGGACGAGAAAGGGAGGGTAGACCGCGGCGGCGAAGCCCGCGATCCGGGCGGCCGGGAGGGACTGCGCCACGCGGCCCGCGATCGAGGCCAGCACGAGGGCCGCGAGAGCGCCGAGCACGGCGTTCGCCGCGCGATCGCCGACGATCCACGCGGGATGACCCCATGTCGAGAGCGCCAGGAACGCCGGGTAGCCGGGAGGACGGAAGATCGCCAGATCCGTCCAGGCCGGATAGGTTCCCGTCTTCCAGAGCGCCTCCGCGGCCCGGATGTAGGCCGCCGAGTCGCCGAACCGGGGAACACGCGCCGCGAGGAGCGCCGCCGCCGCCCCGCGGGCCGCCAGCGCGAGGGCGAAGAGCGCGAGCTTTTCCCGGCGGGGAAGCGAGATCGCGGCGGCGCTTTCCGTCACGGAGATCCGATCACGCGAGCGAGAAGCTGCCGGCCTCCAGCGTCGTCTTGATCTCCGCCATGAACTGGTCGGCAACCGCTCCGTCGATCAGCCGATGGTCGAAGGAGAGCGCGAGATACCCCATCGTGCGCACGGCGAGCGCATCGTTCCCCGCCGCGTCCTCGACGACGACCGGCCGCTTCTCGATCGCCCCCACTCCCAGGATCGCGACCTGGGGCTGCACGATGATCGGAGTGCCGAACAGCGAGCCGTACACTCCCGGGTTCGTCACCGTGAACGTTCCTCCGGAGACTTCCTCGGGCTTGAGCTTCTTCGAGCGGGCGCGGTCGGCCAGGTCGTTGGCGGCGCGAGCGAGGCCGAGGATCGATTTCTCGTCCGCGTTCTTGATGACCGGAACGATCAGCCCCCAGTCGAGCGCGACCGCCATCCCGAGATGGATGTCGCGGTGATAGACGATCTCCTCCCCGTCGATCGAGGCGTTGAGCTCGGGGAATTTCTTGAGAGCCGAGGTGAGCGCCTGGAAGATGAACGGCATGTAGGTGAGCTTCACGCCGTTGGCCTCGAGGAACGCGGCCTTGTTCTCGCGGCGGAGCTTCTCGACGGCGGTGTAGTCGATCGAGAAGACGGTCGCCACGTGGGCGGACGTCCGGCGCGATTCGACCATCCGCTCGGCGATCTTCCGGCGCATGACCGACATCGGGACGATCTCGTCGCGGTCGCCGCGCGGCACGGCCGCGCCGGCGCCGCCCGGGGCGGGAACCGCCGCGGGGCGCGAGGGCGCCGTCTCCGGTTTCGGCGCGCTCTTCCGGTTGTCGATGAACGAGAGGATGTCGTTCTTCGTGACCCTGCCGGCGATCCCGGTCCCCTCGACTTCGGCGATCGAGACGGCGTTGTCCTGCGCGATCTTCCGCACGAGCGGCGAAGACCGGGTCCGAACCCGCTCTTCGAACGTGGCCGCGGCGGAAGGCGCCGGCGCGGCCGGGGCGGCCGCGGGGCGCGCGGGGGCCGGCGCCGCGCTCTCTTTTTCGCGGGGCGTTTCCGGCCG
>DASTIQ010000020.1 GCA_035717485.1 Thermoanaerobaculia bacterium
ACATCTATCTCCTCACCCGCTCCACGCTCGCGCTCGGTTTCGTGGGGCTCGTCCGCGTCGTCCCGATCATCGCGCTGTCGCTCTGGGGAGGCGTCGTCGCCGACCGCCACGATCGCAAGAAGGTGATGTTCGCCGCCCAGAGCGTGATGGCGGCCGCGGCTCTCCTCCTCGCGCTCGCGACCCTCGCGCATCGGGAGACCCTCTGGCTGATCTATCTCCTGACCGCGCTCGCCTCGGCGGCGACCGCGTTCGACAACCCGGCCCGCCAGGCGCTCATTCCGCGGCTCGTTTCGACCGAGGACCTGCCGGGCGCGCTCTCGCTCAACCTCACGTTCTTCCACGTCGCGATGATCGCCGGGCCCGCGGCATCCGGTCTCGTGATCGCGGCGACGAGCCGGTGGCACGGCGCGGGGACGCGCGGGCTCTCGCTCATCTATTTCGGAAATGCCGTCTCGTTCGGCGCGGTCCTGATGGCGCTCTTCCTGATCCGCACCTCCGGCCGCCCCGGAAAGGAGAGCGAGGCGCCCCCGACGATGCGGCGCGCCCTCGGCGACGGCCTGCGCTTCGTCTTCCGGACGCCGATCATGGTCTCGACGATGGCTCTCGATTTCTTCGCGACCCTCTTCTCGGGCGCGATGTCCCTGCTGCCGATCGTCTCGGACCAGATCCTCCACGTCGGGCCGGCGGGCTACGGCTGGCTCCGTTCCGCGCCCGCGATCGGCGCGCTCGTCGGCTCCCTCTACACCGCGCTCCACGCGCTGCCGCGCCGACAGGGGCCGATCTTCCTCTGGGCGGTCGCGGCGTACGGGGCGGCGACGATCGTGTACGGGCTCTCGCGCAGCTACCTGCTGACGTTCGCCGCTCTCGCGGCGGCGGGACTCGCCGACCTCGTCTCGACGGTGATCCGGCAGACCCTCCGGCAGGTGATCACGCCGGACGACCTGCGCGGCCGCATGACGTCCGTCAACATGATCTTCTTCATGGGCGGTCCGCAGCTCGGCGAGATGGAAGCGGGCTTCGTCGCCTCGCTGTTCCGCTCCACGGCGCTCGGCGCGGCGTTCTCGATCGTGAGCGGGGGCATCGCGACGATCCTGGTCGTCGGAACGGTCGCGCTGGCCGCGCCCGTGGTGAGGGAGTACGACCTGGGCGATCACGTCCCGGCCGAACCGGCTCCCGGTCGCCGGTAGATGGGAGCCTCAGCGCCGGGCGGCGACGAGCTTTCCGACCGCCAGCACGGCCGCCGCGAGGACGGCCAGCTTCCCGAGACCGGGGCGTTTTCGGCGCGGCCGGACCGGCTCGGCCGTCAATTTCCGGGCGACGAGATCGAGGGCGGCGGCGGCGGCGAGCGCGCCGAGTCCCGTGGATTTCCGGCGGCGCGGCGTCTCTTCGCTCCACTCTTCGCCCTCGAGATCGCCGATGGACGCGCGCAGGCTCTCGAGCGCTCCGCGGATTTCGCCGAGCCCTTTTCGTTTGATGGGAGAGTCTTCGTGGCCGTTCCGGAGTTTTTCCATCTTCATCCTCCTCGAGATCCCCGCGGCCGCTGCAGGATGCGTGCCCCGTGTCCGCTGGCGCGTGACTTGCTTGGTTTCGGCCGTCGACGCCAACGCACTTTCCGGAAAGGAGACGAAGAATGGAAAACGTGAACGAGACCTCCGGCCGGCCCGCTTCGAACAGGCCCGGAGGACCCGCTTCCGCCACATCCGCGGGGGCCGAGGAACGGCCGCCGCAAACCGAAGGAAGCGAGAGCGACTCTTCCATCTGGGAAGAGCTGCGCGCCCGGCAGGTCAAGGCTTCGCGCCGGATCGGCGAGAGTTGGGGGCGAGTTTCGGAGACGGCCAGGGACTACGCGGACGACCACTCGATCGGCGTCGCCCTCGGGTCACTCGGAGTCGGCGTGGCCCTGGGAGTGCTGATCGGAATGCTCATCGGCCGCGATTGAGAGCCGGAGCGGCGGTCCGTCGGTAACACGTCCGTCATCGCCATCGAACTCCCTGTCGGCAAGATGGGATGCTGGCGACCGGCGGATTTCCCGCTGTTCGCCGGACCCTCGGATGAGTGGTCAGCCGCGTCGAGCGCGCCGACGCGGGAGAGAAGTGGCGGGTAC
>DASTIQ010000021.1 GCA_035717485.1 Thermoanaerobaculia bacterium
TCGTCTCGAGGTCGAGCGGATCGTCGTGCGACGAAAGCAGGGCGACCAGCGCGGACCGATCGGGGAGCGGGGGCGCCGGCGCGTCGGCGCCGCGCGCCAGCTGTCGCCGGTACGCGCGGCCGATCCCGTCGAGGGTCCAGAGCGAGAGATGCCGGGGGTGGAGGGCCTTGTCGATTTCCCCGAGCGCGGCGGAAAGGAGCGAGGGAGCGTCCGTTCCCCTCCGGATCAGCGAGACGACGTCGACGAGGATCCGGCGGGAATCGAACTGTTCGCGGAAGAACCGCCGGTCGAGCGCGTCGAAGACCCTCTTCCGGAAGCCGAGAGCGGCGCCCAGCGCGACGAGGAGCGCGAGATAGAGCCCGGGGCGCGCGCCGACGAGCCGCGCGACGGATTCGTCCCGATGCTCGTACACGAACCCCGCGAGGGCGACCGCGGGGATCGCGAGCGCGGCGAGGAGCGTTCCCTTCGCGAGCGCGTACTGCAGGCTCTTCCGGACGAGGATCCGGATGTCGAAGAGACGGTGCTTGACGATGGCGTACGTGAAGATCCCGGCGCCGGCGGCGACGCCGGCCCACTGGAGGAGGTCCGCGATCCGGATCGCCGAGACGGGAGCGCCGGCGCGGTCGAACAGGATCACCAGGAGGAAACCGGCGAGCCCGGGGAGCAGCGACAGGAAGAGGAGCCGGAGACGGCGGCGGCCGTTGACCTCCGTCTCTCGCCGAAGCCGGCGGCCGAGCACGACGACGGAAGCGATCACGAGCGCCGGCCCGGTCAGCTGATAGATCAGGTCGACCGGCGGCGGAGCGATGCGCGCGCGCCACGCCGGCGAGAAGAACCGCAGCGTCCGGACGCCTTCCGCCGCGGCGAGCGGCAGGGCGAGCGCGTACGGCGCCAGCTGGAGCGCGGGATGCCGCCGGACGCGGCCGAGAGGCGCCGGAAACACGAGCGTGAAATGCAGGCAGGCGGCGAAGAACATCGCCACGAAGACGCCGTCGGCGAGATGCATCGCGACCCGGACGGCCGGCGGCAGGAACGCGAAGAGCGGCCCGATCCCGGACTTGAACAGGAGCTCGTTTCCTCCCGCCCAGAACGCGAGCTCCGCGGCGGCCACCCGTGCCGACGCCAGGCGGGGGCGGGCGCCGATCAGGAAGCAGGCGAGGAGCAGCATCCAGCAGTTCACGACGAAGTTGAGCCAGCCGGAAACCGCGCCGAGCGCCGCCGTCCCGCCCAGGGCGAACGACCGCGCTCGCGCGGCGCCGAGCGACGACGGGACGACCGTCCGGACGAGCGGCCGCCCCCCGCGCTCGATGACGACTTCCGCCGGAACGCCGGCCCGCAGCCCGTAGAACGGATTCTCCGAAGTCGAAGGCGCGACTCCGGCGATCGACAGCACCCGATCGCCGGCCCGGAGCCCGGCGCGGTCGGCGGCGCCGCCGGGGTGGACCGAAGAGAGGATCCCGGTCGTCCGGTTCCACTCGAGCTCGAATGCCGGTCCCTGGAAATTCTGGATCGCGCCGAAGGCGAAGAGGACGGCCGCGATCGCCGCGACCGTCCAGACGAGAGCGATCCACGTTTTCTCGTTCACGGAGTTGGTCGCGCGATTATCCCACCGCCGGGGTTTCCGCCTTCGAGGCCGGCCGGCGGTACGATCGGGCGATGGCGACCGTCTGGACGATCGGCCACTCGAACCGCGCGTTCGAGGAATTCCGGGACCTTCTCCGGGCCTCGGGGGTCGAGCAGGCGGCCGACATCCGGAGATATCCCGCGTCCCGCAAGTGGCCGCACTTCGACGCCGCGTCGCTGGCGGTCTCCCTTCCGGAGTCGGGGATCGGATATCTCCCGATGCCGGAGCTCGGCGGCCGGCGGCGGCCGAAGCCCGATTCTCCGCACGCGGCCTGGAGAAACGACATGTTTCGAGGCTACGCGGATTTCCTCGATACCGCCGACGGCTCGGCCGGACTCGCGCGCCTCGAGGAAGCCGCGCGTTCGGTCCCGACCGCTTTCTTCTGTGCCGAGGCCGTTCCGTGGCGCTGCCATCGCAGTCTCGTGGCCGACGCGCTGGTGGCGCGCGGCTGGACCGTTCGCGACATCCTCGCGGCGTCCGACGTTCGGATCCATGCGCTTCCCGGATTCGCCCGGGTGGTCGCCGGCCGAGTGATCTACGATGCCGCTCCCGGCGGGAGCCTTCCCCTCTCCTGAACATCCCGAAGATTTTCCCGAGGGCGCGGAACCTTTTTCCGTCTCGCGGGTAGAACACATCGGAGGTTCGTTGGGAGAGCCGACCGACGCGGAGCTGATGGCCCGCGCCCGATCCGGAGACGAGGACGCTTTCGCCCGGATCGTCGAGCGGCATCAGGATGGTCTCGTGAACTACCTCGCGCGCCTGACCGGCAGCCGCGAGAAAGGGGAAGATCATGCGCAGGAAGCGTTCTTTCGCCTCTATCGCTCCGCCTCGAGGTTTCGCGAGGACGGGCGCGTCGCGCCTCTGCTCTATCGCATCGCAATCAATTCCGTGCGAAGCGAAGCCCGGCGGACGCGCCTCTGGAGCATCCTCCTCCCGTTCCTCGCGCACGCGCCCGGGCCGGCCGCCGAGCGGCCCGACGATCCCGCGCTTCGCCGCGAGCTCCATGCGCGCGTCCACGAGGCCCTGGGACGTCTGCCCGCGCGGTATCGCGAGGCGGTGCTGCTCCGCGACATCGAGGAATGGAGCTACGCGGAGATCGCCGCCTCCCTCGGCTGCCGGGAGGGAACGTTGAAATCGAGGATCGGTCGCGGGCGGGAGCTCCTGCGCCGGGAGCTCGAGCCTTACTGGACGGCGGCGCGGCCGCGAAAGGAGGGGGGCGCGAATGGATGAGCGGGACGTGTCGGAACTGCTGCGGGACCTTCCGCGCCTGCGGGCCGGAGCGGGGTTCCCGGCGGCCGTCCGGAATCGCCTGCGAAGGGTTTCCCCGCTCCGGCGCGGGATCCGGATCGCGGCGCCGGCGGTCGCGGCGGCGGCGGCCTTCGCGTTCGTCCTCAGGCTGGACGCGCGGCGCAAGGACCGCGAGCTCCGCCAGGAGACGCGGGCCCTCGCTCGCGAGATCGAAGAGATGAAGCGGACGCTGCCTTCGCCTCTGGTCGAGGTCGGAGGGGAGAACGGCGCCCGCTACGTGGTCGACCTGCGGAGGCTGCCCGGCCGCCGCGACGGCGTGCTTTGACGAAAAAGGAGGACGGCATGCGTCATCGGTTTTTCCCGCTGTTCCTGATGGCCGCCCTGGCGTCGGCGGCGCCGACCTGGGCCGGACCCGGAACGACTCTTTCCCCCGAGCGCCCCGCGGGGCGGCAGCGCGTATGGCTGATCGGTGGCCCGCGCGCGTTTCTCGGAGTGACGACGCTGGACATCACCCCCGAGCTGCGGGTGTTCTACGGCGCCCCGAAGGACGAGGGCGTCGTCGTTGCTTCCGTCGCCTCGGGCAGCCCCGCCTCCTCCGCCGGCGTCCACGTGGGCGACGTGATCACGCGCGTCGATGGCCATTCGGTCTCTTCCCCCTGGGAGCTCGCCGACGAGCTCGGCGGCCGGAAGAAGGGGGACCGGGTCTCGCTCGACGTGGTGCGCGACCGTTCTCCCCGCAAGCTCGAGGCGACGCTCGCGGAACGGGAAGCGCCCGAAATGGACGCGGCGGAGGGCATGCTCCGCGGGTTTCGCGGTCCCATGCTCCACCTCCCCCGCGTCGAGAAGTGGGACGAGATGCTGCGGACCCCCGAATGGGAGGGGCGGCTCGACGGTCTCGACGAGTGCGAGCGCGTGCGCAAGCGGCTGGAAACCGTCGAGGAGCGGCTGAAAGCTCTCGAGCAGAAGCTTCCGAAACGATAGACGCCGGCGCCGCCGGCGCCCGCTGTTGGTTTACCGTTGATCAGACGCCGAGCCGCGGGCCAGGCGCGCGCCGATGGACCGCCGGACCCGAAGGCGTGCCGATGCGTACGTCGGCGAGGACGCGGTTCCGCGTCGATGTATCGCCGGGGCCGGCGACGATCAGCGGCCGGTGCCGCCGGAGAGAATCTGGTTCACCCGCAGAATGTTCGTTTCGAGAGCTTCGCGGGTGGCTTCGTACTCCTTCTCGGGCGCGCTGAAGACGACTTCGTCGCCGACGAATTCGATTCGAGCGGCGAGCGCCGCGCGGGCCGGCGGGAGACCGAAAAGGGAGGCGCGGAACGCCCGGATCCACGACGGGGGCGCCGATTCCTCGAGACGCAGCCGATAACGGCGGCGGCCCGGTTCGCGGTCCTCGGAGATGACGGGCGGATCGGGGCGAAGGCGGACGTGCGGGGCGGCGACGGGGTCGCCGGTTCTTCGGAATTTCTTTCGGTAAACGACCTTGCGAGCGATACCAAACCTCCTGAAAATCGCATTCTCCACTGAACACGGACATTTGGAAAGGGGAAAATCGGCGGCAGACGGGTTATTTCCTTCCCGCCGCTCGACGAGCTCTCCCGGGATCGAGGCGGCGAAGTCCCGGGACGGACGGCCGGGCGCGCGGAAATGGCCGCGGGCGGGGAGTGCCGGAGCGTCGCGACGAGGCGCCGCCCGGGGGCGTGCTTTCCGGAATAGGCGGCTTTCCCGATCTGTTTTCCTCGATGTTCCGCGACAATGCGCGGGATGGGGCAGACAACGTCGTCTCCCGGGAAAAGGATTTTTTTGGCATGAAGCTGTATGTGGGCAACCTCTCGTACGACACCTCCGAGGACGAGCTGCGCGACGCATTCGCCGCGTATGGCGACGTCGCTTCGGCGAAGATCATCACGGACCGCGACACCGGCCGCTCCAAGGGCTTCGGTTTCGTCGAGTTCAACGACGACGACTCCGCGCGCAAGGCAATGTCGGCCATGAACGGCGCCGACCTCCGCGGGCGCGCGTTGACGGTCAACGAGGCCCGTCCGCAGGCGGAACGGCCGCGCGGCGGAATGGGCGGAGGACGCGAGAAATCGGGATCGGGGTCGGGATACCGGGGCGGGAACCGGTACTGATCTTCCGTCAAGGATGATGAAAGAGGGCGGGAGCGATCCCGCCCTCTTTTTTTGGCGGTCGCCGGACGCGAGCGGAGCTCCGGAGCCGCGGCCGAGGATGCGCGCACCCGCTCGATGAATGGTCCCCGCGCGTGGTCCCTACAGCCGGCGGGCGCCCAGGAGAACCACGTCCCGTTCGCGCGGCCGGCGGCCCTCCGCCTTCCAACGGACCACCATGTCCATGAACGCCCCGGAAACCGTGTCGCGGTCGACGAGGCGGGCGGCGCGCTGGAGCTGCTTTTCTTCCTCCCCGCCGCGGTTGCCCTCCATGCTTCCCAGGCCTTCCGAGGCGATCAGAACGAGGTCTCCACTCCCGAGCGGGACGGTCGCGCAGGCCACCGCGCTCCTCTGTTCCGACGGAAACGGGACGAGCCTTCCTTTGGAGAAGACCGAGGGGAGCGGGGCACCCGCCGCGCAGAGCGTCGCCTGCGCCGCGTCGAGGCGGGCGGCGGCGAGCCGGGCGACGCGTCCCGCGAGCGGGGCCAGGAGCGCCTCGAGGGGTTCCCGGGCCCCACGCGCCCGAAACTCGCCCATCGCGCCGAGGAGATCGGCGAGCCCTTCGTCGGGAGAACGAGGATCCTCGGCGATGAAAAGGGTCAGCGCTCCGCCGTGCGCGATCGCGTCGAACCCCAGCAGGCCGGTGGCCTCGGCGCGCCAGCGCAGCGGGGCGGAGTCGAAGCCGGGAGCCGCGGGCCATTCGGCGGGAAAGAGAAGCGGGCGGATTCCGCGGAGGACCGACTCGCGCGCGTTCGCCGCCGCCTCGGCCATCGCCGCCCGATGCTGGCGGGAGCTCTCGACCGCGAGTGCGGCGTGCTCGGCGACCGCCGTCAGGAACTCCTCGTCCTCGGGCGTGAACGCGCCGCGGCGCTTGTTGAGGACCTCGATCACCCCCGCGATCTCGCCCGACGGCGCCTTCATCGGGACGGCGAGGAGCGAAACGGTGCGGAAGCCGGAGGTCGAGTCGGGACCCCGGTCGTGCCGGGGATCCGCCGCCGCGTCGAGGGTCATGATCGGCCTTCCTTCCGCGGCGCAGGCGCCGGCGATCCCCTGCCCCCACGGAACCCGGATCGGGTTGACCGCGCCCCCTTCGAGGATCTGCGACACGAGATCGCGGGTCTCCGGTTCGACGAGGAAGATCGTGCCGCGTTCCGCATCGGTCTCCTGGGTCGCGGTCCGCAGGATGATCTGGAGGATCTCGGTCGGATCGAACGTCGCGGCGAGAGCCTTGTTCGCCTCGAGCATCACCATCAGCTTGACGCTCTTCGCGCGCGCGACGGAGACCTCGCGCAGAACGCTGTCGAGATAGGCGCCCTCGTATCTCTCGATCTCGGCCGCGACCTCCTCCGCCGAAGCGAAGCGCGCCTCGGGATCCTTCGCGATCAGCCGATCGATCATCGCCGCGAGCGGCGGCGGGAAGTCGGGACGCAGCGAGGTGACGTCCGGCGCCTTTTCGTCGAGGACCTTCCGGACGAGCGCCGTCGTCTCCGGATGGTCGAACGGCACCTGGCCCGTGAACATCTCGAAGAGGAGGACGCCGAGAGCGTAGATGTCGGTGCGGACATCGGGCGCGGCTCCGCGCAGGAGCTCGGGCGCGAGGAACTGCGGCGTGCCGGGGACCGTCCCCGACTTCTCCGTCCAGGACTGCCCCCGGTCGATCGCGATTCCGAAATCCATCAGCCGCGGCCGGCCATCCTCGTCCACGATCACGTTTTCCGGTTTGAGGTCGCGGTGGAGGACCCCGATCCGGTGGGCGGCGGCGAGCCCGCGGCAGATTCCCTTCCCGATCGAGAGCCCGCGGCCGAGCGGAAGGATTCCCTCCGCTTCCTCGATGTCCTTCAGGGCCTTCCCCCGGATGTATTCCATCGAGACGTACTCGACGCCGTCGATTTCCTGCAGGTCGTAGATGCGGCAGACGTTCTCGTGCGTCACCTTGCGGGAGAGGATGATCTCGCGCCGCAGGAGCTCCCGCTTGTGCGGGGAGATCTTGTCGGGGCGCAGCCGCTTCAAGGCGATCTCGAGGTCGAGTGTCAGGTCGAGGGCGCGGTAGACGACCCCCATGCCGCCGTACCCGAGGACGGAAAGAATCCGGTACCGGGATCCCAGCATTTTTCCGGGGGCGAAGGGGAGCTCGCCCTTTCCGGCGGGGGGCTCCACCATCGGCCCGGTGGGTCGATCGCTCTGTCGGAACATCCTTGGAGACAGTGTATTCCGAATGGGACGGAGACGCGCGGCCGTGGTCCAAATGCGTGTTGACACCCAAGGAGGCCGAGCGTATTTTGGCCGCGACGTTAAATTTTGAAACAGGAGGAGTTGTGATCTCTCGGAGATTCCCGCCCTCGCGGATCCGTCCCTTCCTCGGGATCCTCGCACTGCTGCTCGCCGCTCCCGCGTTCCCCGCCGGCTTCGGCTTCTTCGAGCAGGGCGCCAAGGCCACGGCGATGGGCGGTGCTTTCGCCGCGGTCGCCGACGATCCCTCGGCGCTCTTCTACAACCCCTCCGGAATCGGGTTCCAGGACCACTTTTCGATCATGGCCGGGACCACCGTGACGACGTTCACGAAGTCGCAGTTCGAGGGGTCGAATCCGTTCCCCGGAGAGGGAGTGTCGGGCACCTTCCACAAGACCTGGTTCTTCCCGAGCCAGCTCTACGTCGTGGCCCCGATCACCTCGAACGTGAAGTTCGGCTTCGCGATCTACTCTCCGTTCGGGCTCGCCTCCCGCTGGAAGGACGCCGAGACCTGGTCCGGCCGGTTCATCTCGCAGAACGCGAACATCAAGACCTTCAGCCTCCAGCCGGTGCTCGCGATCCGCGTCGCGCCGACGTTCTCGATCTCGGGCGGCGCCGAGTACCGTCTGTCCCGCGTCGAGCTCGAGAAGAACGAAGCCGCGTACAACCCCTTCTCGCAGTCCTTCGTCGACGTCGCCCACGTCAAGCTCCAGTCCGGGACCGAACACGGATGGGGGTGGAACGCGGGTTTCCTCTGGAAGCCGTCGCCGGCGTTTTCCATCGGCGCGTCGTACAAGGCGAAGATGACGATCGACTACGCCACGCACGCCGACTTCACGCAGCGGTTCACGGGGAATCCCGTGTTCGACGCGGGCGTCGCGGCGAGCCTTCCCGACCGTCCGAGGGCCGAGGCCTCGATCAACTTCCCGGCGATCGCCGACATCGGCGTGGCGTGGCACTGCCCGGGGCAGGCGTTCACGCTCTCCGCCGACGCGGTGTGGACGGAGTGGTCGACGTACAAGAAGCTCGACATCGTGTTTCCGGACGGCGAGCTCCCGACCATCCACCGGGAAACCGACTGGAAGGACGTCTGGTCGTATCGCGTCGGCGTCGAGCAGAAATTCGGCGCCTGGGCGCTGCGCGCCGGCTTCGTCTACGACGAGAGCCCGCAGCCGGAGAAGGAGGCCGGACCGCTCCTGCCCGACTCGATCCGCCGCGGCTACTGCATCGGCTTCGGCTACTCCGGGGAGCACTGGGGCTTCGATCTCGCGGACATGTACCTGCCCTTCCAGGATCGGACGATCCGGAACAGCCAGGACGCTTTCACCGGCAGCTACAAGCTGACCGCCAATCTCATCGGCGCCAACCTGCGCCTGTCGTTCTGACGAGGAGGATGTGATGAAGAAGATCGGAATCTGGGCAGTCACAGCCGCCTTCGCCTGGGCGGCGGCGCCGGTCGCGGCGCAGACCTTCCACAAATACGTTTCGATGGGCGACAGCCTGGCCGAGGGGGAGGAAGCCGGTTGCGTCGTCGAACGCCATCAGCTCCGTTCCTATTCCGCGCTCGTCGCCCACGAGGTCGGGATCACCGACTTCGAGCAGCCTCTGCGGGGCGAAGTCCCGCCGCCGGCCGACGGCGTTTCGTTCACGGGAAATCCCAGTTTCGGCATCGTCTTCGAGGGGGGGAAGATCACGATCGGCGTGGTTTCCCAGGAAGGTGCAGATCTGAACGCGGACCTTCCCCGCCCCTACGACAACCTCGGGGCGAACGGCTTCTTCAACACGAAGGACATGGTCGATCTCAAGCACACCGACCCGTCGACCGGCAACGACAAGCAGATCTCCGTGGCCCGGGTGCTGCG
>DASTIQ010000022.1 GCA_035717485.1 Thermoanaerobaculia bacterium
CCCCGCCGTCGACGGGATCCTCGTCCAGATGCCGCTCCCTTCGGGCCTCGACGGCCGCCGCGTCCTCGACGCCGTCGACCCCGCCAAGGACGTCGACGGCTTCCACCCGGTCAACGTGGGCCTGCTCCAGCAGGGGCGTCCGCACCTCGTGCCCTGCACGCCCGCCGGGATCATGGAGCTGCTCCGCCGCGCCGGGATCGGAGTCGCCGGCAAGCGGGCGGTCGTCGTCGGACGGAGCGAGATCGTGGGCAAGCCGATGGCCGCGCTGCTGCTCGCGCAGAACGCCACCGTCACCGTCGCCCATTCGAAGACCGCCGATCTGCCGGCGGTGTGCCGGGAGGGAGAGATCCTCGTCGTCGCGATCGGCCGGCCGCGCTTCGTGACGGCGGAATTCGTCCGTCCGGGAGCGGTCGTGATCGACGTCGGGATCAACCGGCTGGAAACGGGGCTCGCGGGCGACGTCGATTTCGATTCGGCGAGCGAGGTCGCCTCGGGGATCACCCCCGTTCCGAGAGGCGTCGGGCCGCTGACGGTGGCGATGCTGCTGAAGAACACGGTTCGCGCCGCCCGCTCACGCGGGAAACCCCTCTCCCCCGCCTCCACCCCGGGCGGGGAGGGGAACGCGCGCCGATCGTGATCCGGATCGGCCTGACCGGCGGAATCGCCGCGGGAAAGTCGGCCGCCGCGAAAATACTGCACGATCTGGGAGCCCGGGTCTTCGATGCCGATGCGATCGTGGCCGAGCTCTACCGTCCCGGCGCGGCCGGGAGCCGCGAGGTCGAGCGGCTCTTCGGCTCCGGGATGCTCGATCCCGGCGGAGCCGTCTCGAAGGCGTCGCTCGCGAAGCTCGCGTTCGGCGACCCGGACTCGCGGCGCCGCCTCGAGGCCGCGATTCACCCCCTCGTCATCGCCGAGATCCGCCGCCGATTCGCGGAAGCGGAGACGGCGGGCGCGCCGGCCGCCGTCGCGGAAGCGTCCCAGCTCCTCGAGGGCGGGTACGCGGGAGAGTTCGACCGGGTGCTCCTCGTGGTCGCCCCTCGAGCGGTGCGTCTCGACCGCGCGGAAAGGCGCGGCATCTCCCGCGAGGACGCGGAGCGCCGCATGGAGGCGCAGATGCCGGACGCGATCGCCCGCGCGAAGGCGGACGTCGTCGTCGACAACGCGGGGACGCTCGAGGAGCTCAGGCAAGAGCTCGGAGAGGCGTACCGGAGGTGGACCGACGCGCGGTCGCCCGCCGGCGGCGCCTAGGCCGGATCGCTCGGCGTCAGCGCCCGTCCTGCCAGAGGCGAATCTTCTTCCGCAGCTCCTCCCAGGCGCGGCGCCGGTGCGAGATCCCGTTCTTCTCGGCGGCGCTCATCTCGGCGAACGTGCGGGCCTCCCCGTCCGGAACGAAGATCGCGTCCCAGCCGAAGCCCCCCGTTCCGCGCGGCTTGTCGGCGATCGAGCCGTCGATCCGGCCGACCGCCGTCAGCTGCTCGGTCTCCGAGCGGAAAGCGAGGACGCAGGTCGCCCACGCGCGGCGGTCGCGGAAGCCGTCGAGCGAGCGGCAGAGCGTCTCGAGGCCCGCGAGCCTCTCGAACCATTTGACGTAAGGCCCCGGGAGACCGCCCCACGCCGCGAAACCGAGCGCGGAGTCTTCGACGACGCACGCGCGTTCCAGTCGCCGGAACGCTTCGCGCGCCTTCTCGCGCGCCACCTCCTCGATCGTCGCGGCCTGGATCTCCGGAAGCTCGACGTCGGCGCGTTCGACCTCGGAACCGAGGATCTCGGCGGCTTCGCGCGCCTTCGACGAAGAGCTGGTCACGAGCAGGATCTTCACGCGGCGATTGTAGCGGGCCGCGCGCCGGGAGACGCTCGCCGGTCCTTATAATGCGACCCGCGACCGTGGCCCACGATCCCGGAACTCCCGTTCGCCCCCTTCGCGCCGTCGCTCTCGCCGTCGCCGGCTTCGTCGTGCTCGCCACGGCGGCCGCGGCCGGCGTTCCCCCGAGCGCTCCTCCGCCGTCTCCCCCCGAGCCGGCCCGGTCCCCCGCCCGGACCGACGAGTCCGCGGCGCGCGAGCGCGTCCGCGTCCTCCGCGCCGCCGCCGAATCGGGGCGCGACGCGGACATCGACGCGTTCGTCGCCTTCGTCCTCGATTACGTCGGTCAGCACCCGGGATCTCCGCTCTCCCGCCATCTCCGGCGCGATCTGCCCCGGAGTCTCAAAAGCGAGGCGCGCCGCGCCGAGCGGACGGGGAACGGCCGGCGGGCTCTGGCGCTCTATCGGATCTACGAGCGCCTCCCGTTCCTTCCGCCGGATCGCGAGGTCGGCCACCGACGCGCGGCGCTCGAATCGGCGTTCGTCGCGGCCCGCATTTCGCCGGAACCGCACCCGCCGGCGATCCTCGCCCACGCCGGCCGGGAGGTCGCGATTCCGGTCGACTGGCCGGGCAGCGGGGAGGGAGTCTCGGGGGAGCTGCACTTCCGGAAGGGCGCGTCCGGGGAGTGGCGCAGCGTGCCGATCCTCGCGGGTCCGGACGGAAGGCGGAAAGCGATCGTCCCGGCCGAGGAAGTCGCGCCGCCATCGATCGCCTACTGGACCGAAATGCGCGACGCCGCCGGCCACGTGCGCCGGTCGGGCTCGGCGGACGCGCCGATCGTCCTCCGCGTCCTCGAACGCTGACGGGGGCGCCCTTCGGCGCGCATGCCCGGCCGGTTCTTCATCCCGCTATACTCGGACGTTCGTTTTCCGGGAGAGGATCGCATGCGGCGCATCGTGGAGGGACAACCGGTAACCGCGGACGGCGAGACCTCGGCCGACCGACGGCGGCGCCCGCTCGTGCCGACGCTCCCGGCGCGGGAGCGCGGCCCCCGGGAGGGCCGCCGATGATCGACGGGCGGGCGACCCCGGAGGGAACGGCACGATTCGCCGGACGATTCCGCGCCGCGCCCTCGCATTTCCGGCAGGCGCAGGACGGCCTGACGCTCTCGTCGATCGGCCTCGGGACCTACCTCGGGGAAGAGAACGACGAAACCGACCGCGGCTTCGAGGAATCGATCGGCATCGCTCTCGGGCTCGGGGTGAACGTGCTCGACACGGCGGTCAACTACCGCGGGCAAAGGAGCGAGCGCGCCGTGGGACGCGCGGTCGCCGGCGCGATCGCGCGCGGCGCCGGCGCGCGCGACGAAATCTTCGTGGCGACGAAGGGGGGATTCCTTCCCTACGACAGC
>DASTIQ010000023.1 GCA_035717485.1 Thermoanaerobaculia bacterium
CGGAGCTCACGCGTGGGATTCTATCGTGCGATCACGACGGCGCCGGTGTCCCCTCGGATCGAATGATCCGGCTTCGACGGGGCGGACGGGGCAGATCCCGCGTGGCCATCGAAATCCGCCGTCGCACGGGAGAGGGAAGCGGATGGCGCGTCCGCTATTCCCACTCGATCGTGCCCGGCGGCTTCGACGTGACGTCGTACACCACCCGGTTGATCCCCCGCACCGTGCCCACGATCCTGCGCGCGATCGCGTCGAGCACGTCGTGCGGGAGACGGAACCAGTCGGCCGTCATGAAATCGGAAGTCGACACGCAGCGGATCGCGAGGACGTTCTCGTACGTCCGCTCGTCCCCCATGACCCCGACCGTCTTGACCGGGAGGAGAACGGCGAACGCCTGGGCGATCGCGTCGTACAGTCCCGCGGAACGGATCTCGTCGAGGAGGATCTCGTCGGCCTCCTGGAGGGTCGCGACGCGTTCCGGAGTGACCTCGCCCGGGATCCTCACGGCGAGCCCGGGGCCGGGGAACGGATGGCGCGCGAGGAAATGCCGCGGAAGGCCGAGCTCGGCGCCGAGCGCCCGCACTTCGTCCTTGAAGAGCTCCCGGACCGGCTCGATCAGCGTGAGGCCGAGCTTTTCGGGGAGCCCTCCGACGTTGTGATGCGACTTGATCACCTGCGACGGCCCCTTCAGCGAGACCGATTCGATGACGTCCGGATAGAGCGTGCCCTGGGCGAGGTAGCGGACGTCGGGGAACCGCTTCGCCTCGCGCTCGAAGACCTCGATGAAGGCGGCGCCGATGATCTTCCGCTTCCGCTCCGGGTCGGTGACCCCCGCGAGCCGGTCGAAGAAGAGCGCGGACGCGTCGACCGCGTCGATCTCCATCCCGAATCGCTCGAAGGCGGCGACGACCCGTTCGCGCTCCTTCATCCGCAGGAGGCCGTGGTCGACGAAGATCGGCTGCACGCGATCCCCGAGCGCTTCGCGGAGCAGCACCGCCGTGACGGAGGAATCGACGCCTCCCGAGAGCGCGCAGATCACGCGCCCTTCCGGCGCCTGCCGCCGGATCGCTTCGACCTGGTGCTCGCGGAACGAGCTCATCGTCCATTCCGGCTTCGCGCCGCAGATCCCGAAGAGGAAGTTTTCGAGCACGAGCGCGCCGTTCTCGGTGTGCCGCACCTCCGGATGGAACTGGATCGCGTAGATCCGCCGGGCGGGATCCTCGAACGCGCCGATCGGCGCGGATTCCGTGTACCCCGTCACCGCGAATCCGTGCGGGACGCGGGAAACGAAGTCCCCATGGGACATCCACACCGTCTCCCGCGAGCCGAGGCCGGCGAAGAGCGCCGAGCTCTCCGCGGGAACGAACTCGGCGCGGCCGTACTCGCGTCCCGGCGCCTTTTCGACCTCGCCCCCCAGCTCCTGGGCGAGGATGTCCATTCCGTAGCAGACGCCGAGCAGAGGCCGATCGAGCTTCGTGATCGGGAACGAAGGGCGCGGAGCGTCGGACGCGTAAACGCTCTGGGGGCCTCCCGACAGGATCACCCCCCAGGGGTTCCAGCGCTCGATCTCCTCGCGCGAAGCGGTCGGCGGCAGAACGACCGAGTACACCTTCGCCTCCCGCACGCGGCGGGCGATCAGCTGCGTGTACTGAGATCCGAAGTCGAGGATGACGACGGCTCGCGGGTGGTCGCTCACGGCCGCATCCTCAGGAGCCCCGCCAGCGGGAGGGAGACCACGATCGCCGGTATCGGCGCCGTCAGTCCCGCGACGAAGGGCGCGGCGGCGACGACGGCGACCCCGACCGGACCTTCCGTCTTGAGCCTCCGCTTGACGGCGCCGCTCGCCCCTCCCGCGATGCCGCAGAGCAGGAAAAGGAAGAACACGCACGCGCGCGAGAACGTCCGGTGGAGAAGCCCCGGAGCGCGGCCGGCCCGGCCGTACAGCGCCCGTTCGGCGAGGACGACGAGCAGGACGAGAACGAGCCAGAGGACGTAAGGCGGCACGAAGAGCGCCGCGCTCTGGAAGAGGAACGAGACCTCGGGCGACTTCGGGAGGCGGTCCGCGCCGATCCATTCCCCGATGAACGGAAAGACCGCGAGCGCCGGGTCCTGCGGGCCGTGGCTGATCAGAAAGACGAACGCCGCGACGAGGAATCCGGCGGGGAGCAGGAGCGCGCAATTCCTCAGAAACGTCACGGTCTCCGGAAAATATATCAGCAGGAGAGCCCTCGCCGCCGAGGGCCCTTCCGGGGATCGGCCGCGCGGCGCGCAGGGTACACTTTCCCGCGATGGCCCTGCGAAAATCGACACGCCTCTGGCTGGCGCTCGCCGCCGGTGGCACGGCGCTCGTCGTCGCCGGAGC
>DASTIQ010000024.1 GCA_035717485.1 Thermoanaerobaculia bacterium
CGACGGCGAGCACTCCGGCGAGAACCGGCCAAGCGGCGCTCAATGCCGCGAAAAATAGTCCCGGGTCGCTTCGATGTCCCGGCCGATCTGCTCGGTGAGCGCCATCATGGACGGGAACGTCATCTCGTCGCGGACACGGTCGTGGAAGAAAAGGCGGACCTTCTCGCCGTACACGTCGCTCGAGAAGTCGAGGACGAACGACTCGATCGTCGTCTCGTAGTTCTCGTAGACGGTCGGGCGGCGGCCGATGTTCGTCACGCAGTCGAACTCGCGCCCGAAGGACTTGAAGAACACCCTCGAGAAGTAGACGCCGTCGGCCGGCGAGAGCTCGTTCTCGGGGCGCAGGTTGATCGTCGGATAGCCGATCTTCCGCCCCATCCGGTCGCCGCGGGCGATCACGCCGTCCATCGCGTGGGGGCGGCCGAGCATCGCGTTCGCCGACCGGATGTCGCCGGCCGAGATCGCCTGGCGGATGCGCGTCGAGGAGATCGGGGCCCCCTCGAAGAAGACCTCGTCCACCCCTTCGGCCGTGAACCCGTTGGCCGGGCCCATCGCGCGAAGCAGCTCCAGATTGCCGCGCTTCCCCCGGCCGAACGCGAAGTGCGAGCCGAGGAGGATCTCGGAGACGGCGAGCCGCCGCCGGAGGAAACCCGAGACGAAATCCTCCGGCTCGGTCAGCGAGAAGTCCCGGGTGAACGGCACGACGAGGAGCGCGTCGATCCCGAGACGTTCGAGCGTCTCCTCGCGCTGCGGAAGCGTCTGGATCATCCTGGGCGCGAGCTCCGGGTGCAGGACCTTGAGCGGGTGCGGCTCGAACGTGATCGCGACGGCCGGGCGCGACTCCGCCCGCGCGCGTTCCACGACCGCCGACAGGATCTTCTGGTGCCCGAGATGCACGCCGTCGAAGTTCCCGATCGTCGCGACGGCGCCGGTCGGCAGGTCCGAGGACGTGAGGGGTTCGCGGAAGACCTGCATCACGCGTCGCCCGCATCGCGGCTCGGACGAGAGACCTCGACCGCCGCGGGCTCCCGCATCGCGGACCTCCTCCCCCCGGTGGCTTCGGGGAGACTCTCCGCGATGCGGCCTTTCGCGGCTCGGGGAAGAGCCCTCGACCGCTCCGGCGCCCGGCGAGAACACCGGGCCGCGACCTCGCGGAGCCCGGATTCCGACGCCCCGACGAGAGAGACGCGCGGCACGAACATCAGAGGCGCGCGACGACTCGAGCCACCAGATCGTACTCGTGCGTTTCGGTGACCTTCGCCCGGACGATGTCACCGGCCCGCACCGGGAAATCGGCGAGCTCGTTGATCAGAACCCGGCCATCGATCTCGGGAGCCATCGCGGCCGTTCGGCCTTCGAGCAGATGCTCCGTCTCGGAGCATTCCCCTTCGACGAGGACGTCGACCGTCTTCCCCTTCCACCGGCGCAGCCGCCCGCGCGCGATCGGCTGCTGGAGCGAGAGGAGGAACGCGCGGCGTTCATCCTTGACCTCGGGAGGCACCGGGTCCCCGAGCGGTTCGGCGCCCGACGAGGGCTCCGGTGAATACGCGAAAACCCCGAGATTGTCTAATTCCGCCTCGCGGACGAACTCGCAGAGCTCCCGGAATTGCTCGTCGGTCTCTCCCGGGAAACCGACGATGAAGGTCGTCCGGATGGCGAGGTCCGGCACGGTCTCCCGCATGCGCGCGATCATCGCCCGATAGCTCTTCGGGTCCCCGCCGCGGCGCATCGCCGCGAGGATCCCGCGCGAGACGTGCTGGAGCGGAATGTCGACGTACGGCAGGAATCGCGGCTCGCGGGCCATCAGCGAGAGCACCGAGTCGTCGAGAGTCTTCGGATACGCGTACAGGAAGCGGATCCAGGGGATCCCGGTTTCGGCGATCAGGGCCTCGACGAGGCGCGCCAGGCCGTCCCGCTTCATCCCGAGGTCCTCGCCGTAGCGGGTCGTGTCCTGCGCGATCAGATTCAGCTCCCGGATTCCCTGCTCTTCGAGCCGCTGCGCCTCGGCGACGAGGGACGCGATCGTCCGGCTCCGCTGGAGGCCGCGCATCTGCGGGATCACGCAGAACGTGCACGGGTTGTTGCAGCCTTCGGCGACTTTCAGGTACGAGAAGCCGCGCCGGTTCGTGAGCACGCGCGGCGAGAGCTCGTCGTAGACGCGCGTCGCGAGCGGCTTCTCGGAGAAGCGCGGGAGGGCCGCCAGACCGAGCGCCGCCGCCGGAGCCAGCTCGAGCTCGTCGAGGCCGATGAAGTGGTCGACTTCCGGAATCTCGGCCGCGAGCTCGGCGCCGTATTTCTGGACCATGCACCCGGCCACCACGATCCGATCGATCTCGCCGCGGCTCTTCCGGCCGACCTGCTCGAGGATCGCGTTCACCGACTCTTCCTTCGCCCGGTCGATGAATCCGCAGGTGTTGACGACGACGACCCGCGCCCGCTCGTCCGGAACGATCTCGTGTCCCGCGGCCTTCAGGTGCCCGAGCATGATCTCGCTGTCGACGAGGTTCTTGGGACACCCGAGCGACACCATGCCGACGGTGGGAAGGGAAGGACGCGCGGTCTCGGCTGAGTCGCCGCGTCCCCTCACGGATATATCCGGTTGAGCGTGCGCGGATACGGGATCGCCTCTCTCAAGTGGTGGATTCCGCAGATCCAGGCGACCGTCCGCTCGAGTCCCATGCCGAATCCGGAATGGGGAAACGTGCCGTACTTCCGCACGTCCAGATACCACTGGTAGGCCTCGACCGGCAGGCCGTTGTCGCGGATCCGCTGGAGGAGGAGGTCGTGGTCGTGGATGCGCTGCGACCCGCCGATGATCTCTCCGTAGCCCTCCGGCGCGATCATGTCGAGGCCGAGAACGACCTCCGGATCCTCCGGATCGGGCTGCATGTAGAACGACTTGATCGCCGCCGGATAGCGCGTGATCATCACGGGCCGGTCGAACTCCTTCGAAATCTCCGTCTCCTCGTCGCCCCCCAGATCGTCGCCGAACTTCACCGGCATCCCCTTCGCCGCGAGCTTCTCGACCGCCTGACGGTAGGTGATCCGGGGGAAGGGCGCCTGGACGTTGCGGAGATTCGTCGTGTCCCTCTCGAGGCGCTTGAGGTCCTCCGCGCAGCGGTCGAGCGCCCGGCCGACGATCGCGACCATGAACTCCTCGGCGAGCGCCTCGAGGCCGGGCAGCTCGAGGAACGCGACCTCCGGCTCGACCATCCAGAACTCGGTCAGGTGCCGCCGGGTCTTCGACTTCTCCGCGCGGAATGTCGGCCCGAAACAATACACTTTTCCGAAGGCGGCGGCCGCCGGCTCGAGGTACAGCTGCCCCGACTGCGAGAGGTAGGCTTTCTCCCCGAAATAGTCCGTCTCGAACAGCGTGGAGGTCCCCTCGCACGCGGCGGGGGTCAGGATCGGCGAATCGATCAGCGTGAAGCCCCGTTCGTAGAAGAAATCGCGGATCGCCTGGGGGACCTCCGAGCGCACTCTCAGGACCGCGTGCTGGCGCGACGAGCGCATCCAGAGGTGCCTTTGGGAGAGGAGAAAGTCGATCCCGTGCTCCTTGGGCGTGATCGGGTAGTCGGGGGACTCGCCGAGGATCTCGAGATCCGTGACGGTCATCTCGTAGCCGCCCGGCGCCCGGCGATCCTCGCGGATGGTCCCCCGGACGACGAGCGAGGCTTCCTGCGCGGCCCGTCCCGCCTCCTCCCAGACCGATTCCGGCACTTCCGCCTTCGCGACGACGCACTGGCAGTACCCCGTTCCGTCCCGGACGATCAGGAACTGGATCTTCCCCGAGGAGCGGCGGTTGTACAGCCACCCCGCGAGCACCGCCTCGCCCCCGGCGCGGGACGCCAGGCGAGCGATCGCCGTGCTCTCTTCGGGAGAGATCCTGGGCTTCTTCATCGAGCCGCGCATTATATCCGGTGTGTTACTGTGCACCGGCGATGCGGCTCACCTGGCAGAACCAGCTGGCCGAGAGCGCCTACGACGACTTCCTCGCTCTCGTCCGGAGGCGCCGCCCCGACCCCGCTCTCCTCGATCTCTCCGCCGGCTACGACCTGGTGACGAAGATCTCCGCGAAAGGGTTTTCCGTGCGCACGCTCGACACCCGCAAGGAGATCCTCGAGCCCGCGAAGTCCGGCCGTCCCCTCGCGATCGACCAGCCCGGGGAGTCCTTCGACGGCATCCTCTGTCTCGGCACGTTCGGCTTCATTCCGAGACCCGCCGCTCCTCCCCTGGCGTCGGAAATCCGGCGGTTGCTCGTCCCCGGCGGGCTCGCCTTCATCTCGTTCGCTCCGGTGTGGGTCCACGATCCGGACGACACGCGTTCGGTGCGGAGCTTCTTCGACCGGGAGGGAAACCTCCACCGCCGCGACCACGGCGAGTTCACGACCTCCGTGGTGTACCAGAATCGCGAGATCGAAGCCCTCTTCAAGGACTTCAAGATCGTCGCGCTCGTCACGCAGACGAACGGCGCCCGCCGGTTGACCGCCATGCGCGAGGCGTGACGTTGATCCGACATGCCGCCTCCGGGGCGATTCGCCGGATGCGCCGCTTCTGGAATCCGGCCGCCGCGGCGCTGCCGGGAGAAGACTACAAGTCGGTGTGGAACCGCGCCGCCGAGAAGAACGCGGTGGACGCGATCTTCACCGGCGCCGACGCCGCCATCTTCGAGAGCTCCGGGGAAGGAGACGCCGCGCGGCTGCGCCCGCTGGCGGGGCCCGGGGCCCGGGTGCTCAACATCGGCTGCGGCATCGGGCGCGTCGATCGGTACCTCGCGCCGTTCGTCGGCGAACTGTGGGGCGTCGACATCAGCGGCGAGATGATCGCCCGCGCGCGGGCGCGCCTGGCCGGGTTCCCGAACGTGCGGCTCCGGGAGCTGGGACTCGGCGAGTTCCTGTCCGCCTTCGAAAGCGGGACGTTCGACCTCGTCTTTTCCTTCCTCGTCCTCCAGCACATGGAGCGCGAGGACGCCTTCCGGTATCTCGAAGATGCCGCCAGGATCCTCCGCCCCGGCGGAGCGCTGTCGGTCCAGTTCCCGAATCTGCTTTCCCCCGAATACACGGCGGCTTTCGTCGAAGGCGCCCGCGTCGCCACGCGCAGCTCGGGGAGGGTTCGCGCGTACACCGAGGCGGAGGTCGGCCACCTCCTCGCGCTCGCCGGATTCCGGGTCGAGTCCATGACGGTTTCCGCGGGGGCACGCGGGAACGCCGAGATCTACGCGACGGCCCGGCGGTGAGAGTCGGCCCCGCCTCGGCGCTCCTCCGGCGGCTCGGCTTTCTCGGAGGCTACCGCGCGGTCTGGAATTACCATGCCCGGCGGGACGCGCGGCAGGCGATTTTCTCGGGATCGTCGGAGGAGTCCTTCGAGGAAGCAGGACGGCGCGACGCCGAACGGATCGCGCGGCTCGCGCCCTCCGGCGCGCGTGTCCTGAACATCGGGTGCGGCATCGGGCGCGTGGAGAAGTACCTCGCCCCCGCGGTCGCCGAGATGCATGCCGTCGACATCAGCGGCGGCATGATCGCCCGCGCCCGGGCGCGGCTGGCGGGCGCCCCGAACGTCTTCCTGCGGAAGGTCGCGCCCTCCGAGTTCCTCCGCGCCTTTCCCGATGCCCATTTCGATCTGGTCTTCTCCCTGCTCGTCCTGCAGCACCTCGAGAAGGAGGACGCGTTCCTCTACCTCGAGGACGCCCGGCGGGTGCTCCGGCCCGGCGGAACGCTCTTCGCGCAGTTTCCCAACCTCCGCTCGCCCGAATACACGAAATCCTTCCGGGAGGTCCTGCGGAGCCGCCCCCGCAGCCCCGGCCGCGTCCGGCCGTACACCGAAGAGGAGCTCCGCCACTGGTTTGCGATGCTCGCGTTCGAGCTCGTGTCGCTCACGATCGAGGCCGGCGAGCGCGGCGACGCGGAGATCTACGTGACCGCGAAGAAGACGTGAACGCGGTGTGACTCGAAAGGCGCAGCGGGCGGCGCCCTGGGCTGCCGCCGCTTTCTTCGCGGTCGCGTCCGTCGCGATGACGTGGCCCCTCGCCGCGGGACTGACCCGCTTCGTCTCGGATCCGGGCGATCCGTATCTCGCCACCTGGATCCTGGACTGGGACGCCCGCCAGTTCTTTCACAATCCCGCGCGTCTTTTCGACGCGGACATCTTCTACCCCGCTCGGTTAACGCTCGCGTTTTCAGAAAATCTCTTCGGGGCCGCCGTCTTCGGCTTCCCCCTCCGGTTCGCTGGCGTCCCCCCGGTCGGCGTGTACAACGTCCTGTTCCTGTTGGGAATGGCTTCCTCGGGAGCGGCGGCCTGGGCGCTCGCGCGGGAGATGACCGGCGATGGTGTCGCCGCGGTGCTCGCGGGCATCTTCTATGCCTTCGTTCCCTTCCGATTCTCGCAGTTGCCCCACTTCCAGATGCAATGGGGCGCATTCCTGCCACTTTTTCTCCTCTTCTTCTGGCGTTTTCTCGAACTCGGCCGTCGGCGCGACCTGATCCTCTATGCCCTCTTCTTCGCATGGAACGCGATCGCGTGCGTTCACTACGGAATCTTCGGAGGCTTCGCGCTCGCCCTGACCGCCGCTCTCGAGCTCACCCGGCGAAGAGCCTGGCAAGCTCCCGTCGCCCGCCGACTCCTGGGAGCGACCGCGCTCTCTCTCGTCGCGGTCCTTCCCTTCGCAATCCCCTACTTTCTCGCGTCGCGGCTCTACCATTTTCATCGCAGCCTCGGCGAGATCGTCTACTACAGCGCGACTCCCGCCTCGTTCCTAAGCGCTGGCGTCCGGAACAAGCTCTACGGAGGTTTGACATCCCGTTTCTCCTCGCCGGAAGCCGATCTCTTCTTCGGGCTTCTCGTGCCGCTTCTCGCCGTTGCCGGGTACGTCCTATCGAGCAGGCTGCCGCCACGCACACCGGTCCCTGCGCGCCTGCCGGCGCCCCGCAAGATCGCCATCCTCGACACGCTCATCGTCGTGCTCGCCGCCGCGCGTCTCGCCTACTCCGTGACCGGGGGATATCGGATCGGTCCGCTGAGAGTCCACGAGCCCTTCCGGCTCTCGATGGCCCTCTTCGCGTCGGCCGCGGTTCGCCTGTCGTGGCGATTTCCGGCGTTCCTGCGAGACGAGAACCTCGCGGCCTGGCTGCGCTCCCGGCGCCGATCGCCGGCGGTGTGCTGGGCGGTCGCCATGATCGCGACGGGAATCGTCGTGGCGCTCGGCGGGCGCTTTTTCGCTTACCGCGAACTTTACGAGCTTCTCCCGGCGGTCCTCGGCGCGATTCGCGCCCCCGCACGGGGCATCGTCCTGGCCCACCTGGGGCTGGGCGTCCTTGCCGCCTTCGGAGTGTCGGCCCTCCGTTTCCGCCTCGGCCGTGCGGGGCGCTCTCTCGTTCCGGCCGCGGCGGCCTTGCTCACTCTTGGCGAGCTCCGGGCGGCACCCGTTTCGTGGTTCGACCAGGTGCCCGCGGCTCCCGCCGCGATCGCCTGGACCGACGCGCACCATCCGCCGGGCGGCGTCCTGGAGCTGCCGATGAAGATCTCGGACGACCTCTGTTACATGCTATGGGCGACGGGGCACGATTTTCCGATCGCGAACGGCTACAGCGGCTTCTTTCCCAAGACGACCGAACAGATCCGGGCCGCGTTCACGTCGGACCCGGTGCCGCCCGAGGCCGTATCGCTGCTCCGCCGCGCCCGAATCTCGACGATTCTCTTCCATCGCGGCCGGGCGAACGCCTCGGAGCAGGTTTCGCTCGCGAGATTCCTTTCGCGCGCGATCGCCGAAGGCTCGATCGTTCCGGTTCGCGCAATGGGAATCGGCGCCGACGATACGGTCGTCTGCGCCGATTCCTCTTCGGGGGCCGCGTTCTCCCCCTCCGCCGAGGACCGGCGCCGGACTCTCGAGGTTCTCGCTCACCCGCTTCCTCTTCCGCCCGCCCCCGAAGGGTGGTACGAGGAACCCAACGACGGGGACGTGATCCGCGGGTCGACGGTGCGGGGAAACGGCTGGGCCGCCTCGGCCGACGGGATCGCCCGGATCGCCGTTCTCCTCGACGGGCGGGACATCGGATCCGCGACCTACGGTCAATACCGGCCCGCGGTTCGGCACGTCAAGCCTTACGTCCAGTGCGGCGACTTCTGCGGGTACGGCTACCGGATCGACGGCGTGCCGCCCGGCCGCCATACGATTCAGACCCGGTTCTTCGGCCGGCAGGGAGGAACCGCCGCGCCCCCGAAGATCGGAATCCGGGTCGCGAAGTGAGCGGCCGGATTCGCGTCTGGCCTCTCCCGGCGCCGACGATCCTCGCCCTGTGGGCGCTCTGGTCGGCGGTCGTGCTCGCCCTCGCCGCGGCCGCCTGGGCGCTGCCGATCTCGCACCCCGACGGCTGGGGCCCCGATCTGATGCGGATCGCGCCCCCGCTCGCCCGGTGGGACGCGGGGTGGTACGAGCAGATCGCGCGCGAGGGCTATCACTACGATCCGGCGGTCCGGGAGAACAACGTCGGGTTCTACCCCCTGTATCCGCTCCTCATCCGGCTCGCTTCGGGCGGAGGACCTTCCGCCTTTTCGGCGGGAATCGCGATCTCGGTCGCGGCCCTGCTCGGAGCCCTGCTGCTCGTCGCCCGGGCCGCGTCGGACGCGGAAGAGGACGCGCTCCCGGCGCTCGGCGCGCTCCTTTTCTACCCCTCGTCGTTCTTTCTCGCGGCCGCGTACACCGAATCCCTCTTTCTCCTCTCCACGGCGGGCGCATTCGTCGCGGCGCGCCGCGGCCGCTGGGCCTGGGCGGGGCTCGCGGGAGCGGCGGCGGCTCTGACCCGGTTCAACGGTTTTCTGATCCTCCTCCCGCTCTTCTGGATAGGACGCGAGGAAGCGAAACGGCTCGGGAGATGGCGCCCCCGGGCGGTCGCGGCGATCGTCTTCTCCGCGGCGGGCGCGCTCGCTTTTCCCGTCTATCTGGCGGCGCGCTGGGGCGACCCGCTGCTGTACGTCCACAGCAAGACCCGCGGCTGGGCCCAGCACCCGCGTCCGATCTGGAGCCTCGCCGTCGGGGCGCTGCGCGAGGCGGTCGCCCGGATCCACGAGCCGGGAGCGGGCGGGAAGCTCGTGTTCGCGATGATGGCGGGAAGCGCGCTCCTCTTCACGATCCTGACGGCCGAGCTCTTCCGACGCCGGCGCACGGCCGAGGGCCTTTACTGCGCGGCGACTCTCCTGCTGCTTTTCAACAGCGGGACGCTCGACGCGCTTCACCGGTACGTGCTCGGCCTCTTTCCCTGCTTCATCGTGTTCGGCTCCTGGCTGGTGAGGAGCCGGCCGGCGGCCGCGGCATATGCCTGGCTCGGAGCGGGGACCGGCGTCCTGCTCCTCGCGCGGTACGTGCACTGGATCTTCGTCGGCTGACGCCGGCGGCCCGTCAGCGGCGGAATTTCGTTCGGAAGGCGTTGACGATCGTCTGGGCCTGCGTGAGGCGCTGGAGCTTCCGGTTCTTCCGCTGGAGCGCGTCCATGTCGTCGGGCGGCGGCATGACTCCCCGGATCTCCCGCATGAGCTTGTCGACCTCCGCGAGAAACGCCTGGAGCTCGGGCACCTGGAATTTCTTGAACGTGTGCTCGGAAACGATGATGTAGCCTTCGGCGATGTCCTTGGCCATCGACATCGCCGATCCGCCGATGAATACGCTCACGCGCGGGATGATAACTTTTCCCGCGATCGGAGAGGAATCGCGAT
>DASTIQ010000025.1 GCA_035717485.1 Thermoanaerobaculia bacterium
ACGAGGCGCGCGTTCGACTGGAAGAGGCGTTCGCCAGGTTCGACCAGGAATGTCGTCGACGGGCTGGCAGCAGCCCCAACGTCCGGACCTCCGTTTTCGGTACGGTTTTGCTCGAAGACCTGGTGAGGTTCAACGCGCTGCATACGCGCCACCATTGCAAACAGATGCCCGGCGCAACCTAATCACTGCCATGCTTGAAAGCGGGTCAGCGGATCGAAGCGTTTCACGCCGAAGCAACTTACGAGCGTAGAGTACGTACTTGTCCTGGCGGGCGTTCGCGTCCGAATCCTGAGGTGACGCCCAACTGCAACCCGGACGGAGTGAGACGATGAAGATCAGCCGCCGATCCTTTTTCAAAGCTGCAGCCTCAATCGGTGCTTCGCTCGCATGGGCCGGACCGGCTCGAGGTTCGCGTGCCCACTGGCATGAGCGGCGTGATCTCTATCCCCAGGGGGTCGCCTCGGGCGATCCCGATCCGCACAGCGTCATCCTGTGGACGAGGCGGCCGTTCGCAGAGGGCACACGCCATCTCCTCACCGTGGAGGTAGCCGAGGATGAGGCGTTCCACCGAGTCGTTGCGCACGCGCAGGCGCCGGTCTCGAGCGCCGCGGACTGGACCGCGCGCGTTCTGGTCGGCGGCCTCAAGCCGGCGCGCACTTACTGGTATCGGTTTACCGACACCGAGGGAAACGGGAGCCGGGTCGGCCGCACGATCACCGCGCCGTTGCCAGACGATCCGCGCACGGTGAATTTCGCGTTCGTGAGCTGTCAGGATGTCAATGAGGGCAAGCTCAACGCCTATCGCCGGATGATTTTCGAAGATGAACGCGCTCCCGCCGTCGCGAAGCTCGACTTCGTTCTGCACCTGGGCGACTTCATCTACGAGGTGGTGGAGTATCCCGACGAAGTGAAGACACGCTACGACCGCACGATCTATGAGGTCGCGCGCATACCGGACGGCCACAAGATCGGCAACTTCCACATACCGCTGACCGTCGAAGGCTACCGGGCCATCTACAAGGGCTATCTCGCCGATCCCGACCTCCAGGACGCCCGCGCCCGCTGGCCGTTCGTCGCGATCTGGGACAACCACGAATTCTCGTGGCAAGGTTGGCAAAGCATCGTCAAGGGCGGAACGTTCGAGCAGCCGGGCCAGACCGTCAAGGTCGCGGCGAACCAGGCCTGGTTCGAATACCTCCCCGCACGCGTCGCGCCGCCGAGCGGGTCACTCGAGCACTTCGGTCCACCCGCGGTAAGAGACGTTCCCATCAAGGAGTTCGACAGCGATGGGCTGGGAGTGGAACCGAACAACCTGATCGCGATCAATAGCCTCCAGGGCTACAGGTCGCTGCGTTACGGTCAGCATCTGGACCTGATCATCACCGATCAGCACAGCTTTCGGAGCGCGGATCCCTTCAGCGATCCGTCTCTCGCAAAGCTCGGCGGCGACGAATACATAGGAATGTTTCCTGAACCGGAGATGCGGGCTCTCGACGGCGGGCGCGCGTTCAACGGCGGCAATCCTCCTCGGGAGATCCGGTTCAACGATGCGCGTGTCCCCAATCCTCAACGGAGCGCGCCGCCGCAGACGATTCTCGGGGCGAGGCAGAAGGCATGGTTCAAGGAAAAGCTCAAGAGCTCGACCGCAGGGTGGAAGATCTGGGCGAACTCGCAGGGCGCGCTGGATTTGCGCGCTGACCCGCAGAACCTGCCCGCCGGTCTCACCAGGGAGCCCTGGCCCGCGAACACCTACGCGTCCGCGGGTGGCGGTGATTACGGCACCGCGTACGTAGAGCGCGCCGAGATATACGATCTCGTTCGCGACTCGAAGATTACAGGCTTCGCCATCGTCTCGGGCGACCGTCACAGCTTCTGGGCCGGATACGCGACCGCGGAACTTCCGCCCGGCAAATTCGAGCCGGTCGGCTTGAGCTTCGTTGGCGCTTCTCTCACCAGTCCCGGACCCATGGAAGCCTATGAGCACAGGCTGCCGAAGGATGCTCCGCTGCGATCGCTGTTCCTTGCGGACAGGGAGGCGGGAGCGAAGCCGGACTGGACTTTCAACATGCTGCTCAAGCACGGCGTCCGTGCGTGCCTCGAGTATGCAAAGAGTCGCGACCTCGAGCGCGCAAGGTCGCTGTCCAACCCGGATCTGGCTCCGCACGTCGAGTTCGTTGATCTCGGAGGACACGGTTATGCGAAGGTCCAATTGTCGGCCGGTGAGATGCGCACCGAGTTTGTCTGCATCCCACGCCCGATTACGCGCAGCGAAAGGCCGGACGGGGGGCCAATCAGGTATCGGGTATCGCACACTGCTGCACTGTGGAAGAGCGGAGAGCGACCGCAGCTGAAGACGTCGGTGCTCGAAGGCGACGTTGGACTGGCGATGTGACGGGCTCACGGCGCTCGTTTTCATAGCGAGGCATTCGACTTTTGACTGTGCGATCGACGTCGAGCCGACAGGCAAGCTCTTTCGGCAGTGGTGGTCTGTCGTCTAAGGCCCCGTTGCAGTGGACGCGGCCAATAGCGCCGCGCCGCCGCAATCGAGTATCGTCAGCCGGCGCCGAATGAAGTTAGACTCACCTGACGCCGTGGCAAGTTTCGGTTGGGCCTGGGTCGCAGCGGTCGGCGCCCTGGCTGTTCACGTCGCGGACGAAGCAACTCACGATTTCCTCAGCTGGTACAACCCGCAGGCTCTTCGGATTCGCGGCCTGATGCATGGCATCCCGTTCCCGCCGACATTCACGTTCTGGCCCTGGCTCATGGCGCTCGGCGCCGGCGTCGCGTTCCTCGCTGCCCTGACGGTCGCCGCCTTCGCCGGTACCTCTTGGATGCGACCGGCGGCGTACGCGCTGAGTGCCATTCACGCACTCAACGGGACGGGCCATCTCGTCGGGGCGTTTCTGGCCAAGCGAGCGGTACCCGGTGTCCTGTCGGCTCCACTCCTGCTCGCGGCCAGCCTCTGGCTATGGCACGCCGCAAGGGAGTTGCCATGAGTTCGCCGGCTGACACCTCATTGCGGCGGCCTGCGCCCTGCGGGCTTGCCGCTGGTGAGCCGGCTGGAGTTCGGCTCGGGGGCCGTGGCGATGCGGTATGAGCCGAGAGGGTAGCGATCCCGTTTGATCGGAGGAGGACGCGTGAAGAAGCTCGCGAGCGGTCGGTTCGCCATCAAGAGCTGGGACGAGCAGCCTTACAGCGAGGGCCAGGACCTGCCCAAGCTCACTCGGGCCAGCGTCGAGAAGACGTTCACTGGCGATATCGAGGGGGAAGGACATGTGGAATACCTGATGATGTACCGCAGCGACGGGTCGGCGGCGTTCGTCGGCCTCGAGCGGATCGTCGGACGAATCGGCGGCAGGAGCGGAACTTTCGTGCTCCAGCGCGTCGGCGCGTTCGAAGGCGGCCAGGCGAAGGAGTCGTATTCGGTCGTTCCGGGGTCCGGAACGGGAGAGCTGCGCGGCCTGCAGGGCGACGGAAGCTCGGCCGTCGGCCACGGCACCGAGCATCCGTTCACGCTGAGCTATGAGTTCGTCTAGTCCAGCGGCGCTGCCGCCCCGGCGCCCGGAGCCGCGGTTCGGCCGCCCTTTCCCGCGGCTCGAGGAAGTCATCCGGCGCGACGGTGGCCGCTCCGGTTTGCCGGCTGGACGGCGCCGTTAGCCGTCGGGCACTCACGGAGATTGCCCGATGGAGATCACCGCCGTCGTCACCAGCTCGGCCAACGGTCATGAGGCGATCGTTCGAACCGGAGGTTCCGCCCGGGCGCTGAGCATCCCGCCAAAGGCCGCGGGCAGGGGCTCGAGCGTCAGCGGCGGCGAGTTTCTGTTGCTCGCCGTGGCCACGTGCTACTGCAACGATCTCTATCGCGAGGCCGAACGACTCGGCATTCCACTCGACCGGGTCGAGGTCGAGGCCACGGCAGAGTTCCCGGGCATCGGTCTCGCCGCTGCCCACATCCGGTATCGCGCGACGGTGTCCTCGCCGGCCCCGGAGTCGGTCATCTCGCGGCTCCTCCGCGAGACCGATGCCGTGGCGGAGGTTCACAACACGGTACGGGCGGGCGTTCCCGTGAGTCTGGTGCTGCCATGACGAACGTCCGCGAGGGACGTCGACGGGATCGATCATGCTCGTAGAAATCGGAAGGGTGGAGGCGATCTTTCGCTATCCCGTGAAGTCGATGGCCGGCGAGCGGCTCGACGCCGCCGAGCTCGGCTGGCACGGCCTCGAGAAGGACCGGCGTCTCGCATTCCGGCGGCTCGACGACCGAAGCGGGTTCCCGTGGCTGACGGCGACCAGGCTTCCCGAGCTGCTTCTGTTCTCCCCGCGCCGCGGCGAAGGCAGTGCACGGGACGACCTTCCCGCGCATGTCCGCACGCCGAATGGCGAAGAACTGCCGATCTTCGGCGAAGCTCTGGCCGCGGAGGTCGGACGCCGGTTCGGCGGTCCCGTGCAGATGACGCACCTGGATGCCGGGATCTTCGACGAAGCGAGCGTCTCGGTGATCGCATCCGAAACGGTGAGCGAGATCGGGCGGCTCGCGGGGCGGAGCCTCGACATCCGGCGATTCCGGCCGAACCTCGTCGTTCGCCTCGATCGGCCGGGGTCCTTCCAGGAGGACGCGTGGGTGGGCGGCGTGCTCACGTTCGGAGGGGGAGACGACGCTCCCGCCGTCGCCGTCACGATGCGCGACCTTCGCTGCTCGATGGTGAACCTCGATCCCGACTCGGCGAGCTCCGCTCCCGAGGTGATGAAGGCGATCGTTCGGGCCAATCAGAACAATGCGGGAATCTACGGCGCGGTCACTCGCATCGGCCGGCTGGCGGTCGGCCAGCCCGTATTCCTCCGTCCGACGGGGACGGGCGCGATCGAAACATGACTCTCGTGAACGTCTTCGCGGAATTCGTCGCCGGGATGTTCGCCGGGAGGTCGCGATGAAGATCACCCCGTTCTCGATCCGGATCGACGAAGAGGTCCTTTCCGACCTGCGATCGCGGATCCGGAACACCCGTTGGCCGGATCCGGCGCCCGGCGCTCCCTGGGAGCAGGGGACCGACCTCGAGTACCTGAAGCGCCTGCTGGGCTACTGGGCCGACGGCTTCGACTGGCGGGCGCAGGAGCGCCGCCTGAACACCTTCCGGCATTTTCGCGCCGAGGTCGGAGAAATCCGCGTGCACTTCGTCCACGAGCGGGCGCGGCGAGGGCGCGGCATACCGCTGATCCTGACCCATGGCTGGCCCAGCACGTTCGCCGAATATCTGCCGCTCGTGCCGCTCCTCACCGATCCGGAGGCCCACGGAATCGACGGGCCGGCGTTCGACCTCGTCATTCCCTCTCTTCCGGGATACGGCTTCTCGGAACGGCCGGCCCAGGCGAGTTACCGCACCGTGGCACGGCTGTGGCACGGGCTCATGCGCGGCCTCGGCTATGAGCGATATGCGGCCGGGGGCGGGGATTTCGGCGCGGGTGTCGCCGCGTACATGGCCGTCGAGAACCCGGCGCCCCTGATCGCCATTCATCTGACCACGATGGAACTCTGGCCGCCGACGGGCGAAGGGACGCGGCCGCCGACCGAAGCGGAAAGAGCCTATGTCGCCCGGGTGCGCCAGTGGGACGAAGTCGAACGGGGATATTCCTCCATCCAGTCGACGAGACCGCAGACCCTCGGCTATGCGTTGAACGATTCGCCGGCCGGACTCGCCGCCTGGATTCTCGAGAAATGGCGCGCGTGGAGCGACTCCGGCGGCGACCTCGAAGCGCGCTTTTCGCGGGAGTTTCTCCTCACGATGCTGACGCTCTACTGGGTCACGCAGACGATCACCTCGTCGATGCGCGACTATTTCGACAACCGGTGGCACGGGGCTGGGATTGAACCCGGCGCTCGCGTCGAGTTGCCCGTGGGAATCGCGAACTTCGACAGCAACTACGTGCCGGAGGGGAGCCCGCCGCGGGAGTGGGCGGAACGGCTCTACGCCGTTCGTCGATGGACCTCCATGCCGACCGGCGGGCACTTCGCCGCCGCAGAGGAACCGGAGCTCCTCGCGCGCGACATCGCCGCCTTCTTCTCGGAGATCTGATTCCGGCGAGCCTCTGACGGAGGGCGGAGAACGAGTCGAATGCGCGCCATCGGAACACGTCCCGCCGGGTTTCTCCTCCTCGCCTGTGCGGCCTCCCTCGGCAGGGCCGCCACGGCGAAGGCCGAGCCGCGCGATTTCGACGCGACAGTTCGCCTTGCCGCTCGAGCGGTCATGCGACAGTGCAACATTCCCGGCCTTGCCATCGCGGTCACGGCCAATGGCAAGCGGCGGTTCTACAACTTCGGCGTGGCCTCCCGGGACACCCGGCAGAAAGTCACGAGCGATACGCTCTTCGAGATCGGATCGATCAGCAAGACCTTCACCGCCACGCTGGCGACGTACGCCCAGGCGGACGGGCGCCTTTCGCTCGCCGACAGCCCGAGCAAGTACCTTCCTCGACTCCGAGGCAGCCGTTTCGACGAGGTGACGCTGATCAACCTCGGGACCCATACGGCGGGAGGCTTCCCTCTGCAGGTTCCCGACGAGATACGGACCGTCGACCAGTTGATGGCCTACTTCGAGTCCTGGAAGCCGGCGTATGCCCCGGGCACCCACCGGACCTATGCCAACCCCAGTGTCGGGTTGCTCGGCATGGCCGTGGCCAGGAGCCTGAACATGTCCTTCGAGGATGCGATGGAGCGACTCCTGTTCCCCCGGCTCGGTATGCCCGACAGCTACATCGACGTGCCGGCGGACAAGATGCCTCTCTATGCCCAGGGCTACGACAAGACGGATGCGCCGGTCAGGGCGAACCCCGGAGTGGTTGCTGCCGAGGCCTACGGGGTGAAAACCAGCGCCCGCGACCTGATTCGATTCGTCGAGGTGAATCTCCGCCCCGGACGAGAGGAGAAGAAGCTCCGGCGCGCAATCCTCGACACCCACGTGGGCTACTTCGAGCTGGGCGCGATGACACAGGACCTGATCTGGGAACAGTACGGTTATCCGGTGGACCTGAATACGCTCCTGGAAGGAAATTCCGGCAAGGTCGTCTACGAAAGCAATGCGGTCGAAGCCTTGAATCCGCCCCAACCGCCGCGCGAGGCCGTCTGGATCAACAAGACCGGCGGGACCAACGGGTTTTCTGCTTACGTGGCCTTCGTGCCGGCGAAGAAGTCGGGCATTGCGGTGCTGGCCAACAAGAACTGCCCCAGCGAGCCCCGGATCCGACTGGCGCATCGGATCCTGAACGAGCTGGGGGCCGGCCCGTCAAGAGGGAAGATGATTCGGCAGCCTTCGGGCCGCCCGGTGGAGTCGGACAGAGAGTGAGCATGGAAAAGCTGGCGGGCGACGAACGACCTGCGGTCGTCGGGGGTGGGCATCGAGGGTGACGGGCCCCGGCCTCGGATCCTGGGACTGAACGGCAGGTCCCGCGCCCGATGAACGGTCTGCATCTGGCGGACGCGGCAGTTCGCGTGTAGTTTCACGGGACCTTCCGCAAGGTAAGGCTCATGGCGAGGACCCCGAACCCCCCGGAGCGGGAACCCGGGTGGTCCCGTCGCCCGAAGGGGAGCGCCCGGAGGCGAGGAAGCGGTCCGTGAAGCACACGCGCATCGTCGTCACCCGCTACGGCGGCCCCGACGCCCTTCAGGTAGTCGAAGAAGAGCGTCCCGAACCGAAGAGCGGAGAAGTTCGGGTGAAGGTGCTGGCCGCGGGCGTCTCCTTGCCCGACGTCATGGCCCGCGAGGGGATTCATCCCGAAACGCCTCCGGTGCCGTTCACGCCCGGATGGGATCTGGTCGGGGTGGTGGACCGGCTCGGCGCCGGCGTGTCCGGAATCGAACCCGGACGGATCGTTGCCGCGATGCCGATCCACGGCGCGTACGCGGAGTTCGTCTGCCTGCCGCAGCACGAGCTGGTCGCGGTGCCGGCCGGCCCGGACGCCGCCGAGGCCGTCGCCGTCGTGCTGAACTACGTCACGGCGTACCAGATGCTGCATCGCTCCGCCCGGGTGAAGCCGGGCCAGCGCGTGCTGTTTCACGGCGCGTCAGGCGGGGTCGGCACGGCACTCCTGCAGCTCGGGAGTCTGGCCGGACTGGAGATGTACGGCACGTGTTCCGCGCAAGGGGCGCCGGCCGTTTCGGAGCTGGGCGGCGTCCCCATCGACTACCGGACTCAGGATTACGTGAAGGAGATTCACCGTCTCACGCGCGAGGGGGTGGACGCCGTCTTCGACCCCATCGGCGGCGCCCACCTCTGGCATTCCCGCGAGGCTCTCCGTCCGGGCGGGAGGGTGGTGGGTTACGGCAATACGACTTCGCTTCGCGGGGAGGGATTGGGTTCGGGCCGTTCCGGACGCCGTCATCGCCTTCACGGAATCCCCATCTACGCGCTGTACATCGCCGGCGGCTGGCTTCTGCCGGGCCGGAAACGGGTGATCCCGTACAGCATTCAGACGCTCAAGCGGCTGAAGCCGGCGTTGTTTCGGCAGGACCTGATCGCCCTTCTCGACCTCCTGCAACAGCGGAAGATCAGCCCGCTGATCGCGCGTCGCTTTCCTCTCACCGAGGCAAGACAGGCGCAGGAACTGCTCGGGAAGGGAGGCGTGACCGGCAAGATCGTGCTCGTGAGCAACGGGTGACCGTTCGAACGAACACGCGTTTTCGGCGGGCGCGCAAAGCCCTCCCCTGAAGGTGCGCCACCCGGCGGCCGAGGGCCCGAGTTGCCCACGGCTGCCGCATCGGGGGGGCGGACGCGGATCACCGGCGATCGCGGGAGCGGGTTTGACGGGTCAAGGGGCCGGCTCCCTCGGAGGCGCCGACCGGATCCGCGATGAGCGGTCGTCCCCGGCCGTCGGGTTACAATGCGTCATCCCTCGAATGCGATGCGAACCGGTCCCCGATCCTCAGAGTGGTGCGCCGGCGGCAACCGGCATCGCGCGGCGCATGGGCGCGAGCGCGATCGCCGACGTCGAGTCGATTCGCCCCGCCCGCCCTCGTCGTTCCGCCGCGCGCCCGCAAGGCACGCCGAGATGAGAGCCGCGTGACCACCGGCTACAGGGTGACCTTCGCCGATCCGGAGGACTCGGGACTTCCTTCAGAAGACGGGCAGGCCATGCGTTTCCGCTTCACGGTGGTTCCGTCGGAATTCGCGGGCACCCCGCGCGAACGCGATTCGACGGGCGAGCACGAGCTGATCGTCCGGTTGTCCGAGAGCCGGGCGAAGTCGTGGGGGCTGGATCCTCCGCGGAGGCGCGCCGTCATGGTTCACGCGGCGGTCGAGCACGTCCTGGAGGCCGGCCGGCATGGCGAATTCCCTCCGTCGGCAGAGCTCCGGATCGACACCGAGACGTTTCCGGGTTCGTTGCCCGAGCATTTCGACCGACCGATGACCATTGCGGGCTCGAGCATCGAGGTGGAGCGTGCGGGGCCTCCCTAGAGCCCGCGGGGGCGCCGGGCATCGGCCGAGCAGAGTCCCGCCGGCGAGGCTCGCCGCGATGCTTTCGCCGGCGAGAGAGGTTTGACGATGGACCTTCAGGAGATCATCGCGCGGTATCACACGGCCCTCGACGATTTTTCGAGGGGGAATCCCGAGCCCGTCAAGCCGCTCTTCTCCCATCGGGACGACGTGACCCTGGCCAACCCCTTCGGCCCGGCGGTTCGGGGATGGGAGCGGGTCTCCGAAGCCCTGGACTTTGCTTCGGCGCGATTCCGGGACGGCAAGGTGATCGCCATCGAGACCATCGCGGAATATCCGGGCTCCGAGATCGCGACGATTCTCGAAGTCGAGCGGTGGATGGCCAAGGTCAGCGGAAGAGAAGACGTCTCGTTGTTCGTTCTTCGGGTGACGACCACCTTCCGACGCGAAGAGGGAGCCTGGAGGATCGTGCATCGGCATGCCGATCCCATCACGACTCCCCACCCCGACGGTCCGTTACGCCCGTCGTGACCTCGCCCGAACGCGGCCAGACGTGGGCCGTCCTTTTCGCCCGGCTGGTGCTCGGTCTCATCTTCTTCATGGCCGGCGCGTACAAGGTGTTCACGCTGACTCCCGCCGGTCACGTCCGGCGCTGGTTCCTGCCGTACACGGACACGTTCCTCCCCACCTGGTCGTTGTGGGCGGCGGGTCTCGCGATCCCGTTCGTCGAGCTCATCGCGGGCGGCCTGCTCCTCCTCGGCCTCGCGACCCGGCCGGCGCTCGTGTCGATCGGCTTCGTTCTCGCGATCGTCACGTTCGGCCACCTGCTCAAGGAACCTCTCTATCCGTTCCACGAACATGTCATTCCCCGTCTTGGGCTGCTCTTGTTCGTTCTCGTCGTCCCGGCCGATCGAGACCGGTTCTCACTCGACCACGTCCGTCGTCTTCGAGCGGAGCGGCGGAAGACCGCCGTCGGCGCGGGCCGGCCGTGACGACCGTCGCCGGCGTCGAATACGGGCTGCTCGAAGAGACCGAGTTCGGCGCGATGACCGCCCTGCTGGCCGACGTCTTCAGCCGTCGCGAGCCGCCCGCCGTCGCTGTCGGGTTGACCGCACGGGAGATCACGAATCTCGTGTCCGCATTCCGCAAGAAGGCCCTTGCCGAACGCCTCACGATCGTCGCGCGCGAAGCGCCCGCCGGCGACCTGCTGGGCGGCCTTCTCGTCGAGGATTTCGGGACGCCGCCTCCCCCGGGGATCGACGAGGCCGTCCCCGCGTTCGCGCCGATCGGCGCCCTGCTCGGGGGGCTCGACGCGCGCTACCGCGAATCCCGTTCCGTCGCCGAGGGCTCGCACCTCCACCTCTTCATGCTCGCCGTCGCCGATCGCGCGGCCGGCCGCGGCATCGCCCATCGGCTCGTCGCGGCCGCGCTGGCCAACGGCAGTCGCCGGGGCTACCGCTTCGCGGTCACGGAAGCGACCGGCCGCATCTCGCAGCACGTCTTTCGCAAGCTCGGTTTCCGGGACGTGCTGTCGGCGCCTTACGGAACGTTCCTGTTCGAGGGCCGACCCGTTTTCGCATCGATCGTCGGGCACGACGCGACCGTCCTGATGGAGCGGGAACTGTGACTCGCCGCGTGCGACGCGACGTGGGACGCCGAATCCTCACCGGAGCCGGAAGCCGATCCGGATGGTGAGGATCTCGTCGGCCGCGAACGGAGAGGATTCCCAGGTGAGCGTGGGACCTTCGAGGAGAATGTCCATGATTCCCGCATTGAAGGCGAAACCGAGGCGCGAGCCGGCGCTGAAGTAGTACGGACTTCCAGGGGAACCGTGGACGCCCGGCGACGGGTCGATCTCCGACTTCCCGCTGACTTTCGGCCCGTACTCGACCCTCACCGGCGTCAGCGCGACGCCGAGCGGGCCGAGCGCGTACCAGCGGAGGCTGGCGGCGAACGCGCCGGTGAAGTACGTCGAGTCGCCGGAGGTCCTCCGGTTGCCCACGCCGAGCGACACGGCCGGGGCCCACGGGAACCGCCCGTCCCACCGGTTGCGGTCCCACGCCAGCTCGCCGCCGATCAGGCCGTGCCCGTAGTGGCGCCCTTCGACGGCATTCCCGGGCGGACTGTCGACGGTCATCCCCGCGACCACGTACCACGATCGCGCCCGGCCCTCGAGATGCCCGTACGGCGCGGGGGGAGGCACCCACGACTCGTCGCGGCGTTCGGCCTGCGGCTCCTCCTCCAGGAGATCGCGGCCGCGCGCGAGCCGGTTGATCGCCGGCGAATACGTGAGACCGAGCCCGACGGTCCATTCCGTCTTCGGCTTCAACCAGTTCACTTCGATCGGCGCGTCGACCGAGAGAAACAGGCGTTCCTTCAGCTTGTAGTTGAAACGCAGGAGGCGCGACACGAGCTCCGGCCCGGACCGGTCGCCGCCGAACGTGTACCGAAGGGCGATCGGCTGGAGGCCGAGAGTCAGGCGATTGCCGACCGGGAGCACGAAGTCGAAACCGAACCCGACGAGACCCGCGCCGCCGCCCCCGTCCGTGTATTGCCGGTAGCCGGCGTTCGCGCTCAGCGCAGAGAGGAACGGATTCAGGTCCCAGGCATACTTCAGCAGCATGCCGCGCGCCGAGACGTCGACGAAGCGGCGGGTCGAATTCCAGGAGGTGTCGAGTCCGACGAACGCGTACGCTCCGGGGGGAGGGTCCGGCGGCTGGCGCTCGTCGCACGCCGCGCCCTCGCACGCGTGAGCGGCGGTGAACCATCTCGCCTGGTATTCGCGCCACGTCTTCGAGCGCTCCGGCTCCGTGTCCGTTCCCTCCGGCGCGGCGAGCTGGGCGGCGCGAAGATCGCGCACGAGGGCGAGAAGCTCGGCCAGCGCCCGGCGAGCCGCGTCTCCTTCCGGCGAAAGGCACTCGTACGGGACGTCGTAGGGGGCGCCCGTGCGCTCGTCGCAGCGGGCGTCGCCGTCTTCGGTGACGTACGACTTGTCCCGGTGGTCGTTCCATGTGTGGTACGCGGCCGCCGGGATCCGTTTCGAGCGCTCGGTCGGGAGGCGGGCGAGCCGTTCGATGGGCTGCC
>DASTIQ010000026.1 GCA_035717485.1 Thermoanaerobaculia bacterium
GGCGGCCCGAGGCGCCTCATCCCCTCGCCGCGCGGCGGCGTTCTCGCCACGCATCGACGCTCCACGGCCCCGCCCCCGCGGCGGAGCAGTAGAGCCACAGGAAGCAGAACAGGATCGCCGGCTGGCCCTGGTTGAGGACCGGCCAGGGGCCGAGCGGCGCGTGTCCATGGAAGTACGCGACCGCCATCTCCCCGGAGAGGACGAACGCGACGGGCCGGGTGAACGCGCCGGCGAGCAGGAGTCCGCCGCCGAAGACCTCCAGGACGCCCGCGACCCACGCCAGCGAGCCTGCGCTCGCCGTGCCGCCGCCGGGCATGACCGCGACCGGCACGGCGAAAAGCTTCGCCGTGCCGACGTGCATGAAGAGGAGCGCCGCGACGATCCGGACGAGGCTCAGGATCTCGGGCGCCCGGGACCGCCAGCGGGCCGCGACGCCGGCCGCCGTCATCGCGCGACCTCCCGCACGTGTTCGCCGAGGCGGCCGAGCGTCTGGCCGAGCCCGTCGACCGCATGGAACGTCTCGACCGTGCGGTCCCGGTCGGCCGCGGACGGGAACAGCATCCGCACCGTCACTCGCGTCTTCTTTCCCTCCTCGGAGAAGAGCACCGTCATGCGGAATCGCGGTCCGGAGAGGTGGTCGTAGACGAGCCGTTCGGGCGGGAGGACCTCGAGGTAGACGATTCGGTTCGGGTAGTCGGTTCCATCCGGTCCGTGCATCACGAACCGCCGGTCGCCGCCGGGGCGCACGTCCATCGTCTCGATCGTGGTGCGGAATCCGTCCGGCCCCCACCATTTCGCGACGTGCCCGGGTTCCGTCCACACCCGGAAGACGAGGTCCCGCGGCGCGTCGAAGATCCGCGACGCCGTGATCTCCCGCTCACCCGTCGCGGCCGCGGCCCGCTCGGCTCCCGGGGCGAGGTCGATGTCGGTCAGGGTCTCCTCCAGCCGATCGAGGCTCAGCGACCAGCCCTCGCCCATCCCGACCTCGAAGTGGGCGTCGCGGTGGCCGTTCGACTCGAACCGCGTCCGGATCGTGACCTTCGTCTTCCTCCCTTCCTCTTCGAACCGCACCGTCATGACGAGGTCGCCGCTCCGCTCCCCTCTTCGATGCCGGTTCATCGCCTCGTGCCAGCCGGGCGGGTGCTCGGAGGTGTCGGCGGTGAAGACGAGCCGTTCGGGCGCCGAGACCTCCCGGTAGATCCCCTTGATCGGATACTCCGTTCCGTCGGCGCTCCGCATGACGATCCGGTAGGCGCCGCCGGGTCGGACGTCCATCTCGCAGACGGGGTTCGTCATCCCTCGCGGTCCCCACCACCGGGCCATGTGGCGGGGCTCGGTGAATGCGCGGAACACGAGCGAGCGCGGCGCGTCGAAGACGCGCGTGACGACGATCTCGCGATCCTCGATCTCGACCGACGTCGGCCCGGACTCAGCTCTTTCGGCGTTTGGCGCGGCCATGTTTCCTCTCCTCCTTCTGAAGCTCTTCGAGGTAATCGTCCAGACGATCGAAGCTCTCTTCCCAGAACCGGCGGTATGCCTCCACCCAGTCGGCGACGCCCCGGAGCGGCTTCGCCTGCAGCCGGCAGGGCCGCCACTGCGCATCCCGGCCGCGTGCGATCAGCCCGGCCTGCTCGAGCACCTTCAGGTGCCGCGACACTGCGGGAAGGGAGATCGCGAACGGCTCAGCGAGCTCGCCGACCGTCGCCTCGCCGCCCGACAGCCGCGCGAGGATCGCGCGGCGCGTGGGGTCCGCGAGCGCGGCGAAGGTCGCGGTCAGCGGGTCCGCCGTCGTCGATCCCCCGGCCGCCGTATTTAACATATCAGTTAAATACAGCTCGCCGGCGGGGGATGTCAAGCGGATTTTCGACGAGGCGTCCCGGGCCGGGAAGTCAGGACGGCCGCGGGTTCATCCGGACGATCGCGGCGTTGAGAGACGCCGCGAACAGGACCCAGGCGGCATACGGGAGGAACAGGCCCGCCGCGACGGTCGAAAACGGGCGCGCGGCGAGGATGAACGCGACGATCGCCGCAAGGAGCAGAACGATGTCGACGAGCGCCGCGGCGGGGAGGTGCCGGCCGAAAAAGAGCCACGACCACGCGGAATTGGCCGCGAGCTGGAAACCCCAGATCCCGAGCGGCAGGAGCGCCCCGGCCCCGCCGGAGCGCCAGACGAGCCAGCCGGCGGCGGCGATCGCGAGATAGATGAGCGACCAGACCGGTGCGAATAGCCAGCCGGGCGGCGTCCACGAAGGCTTGGCGAGCGCCGCGTACCACGCGCCCGGGCGGAAGCGGCCCGCGATGAACGCCGTGACGGCGACCGCCCCGAGGAACGGGATCAGACCGATCCAGCGGGAAATCACGAGTTCGGCGCCGCGCGGCGCGCCTGGCGCGCCGCGAAAACAGACGCGTGCCGGGCCGTGACGATCACGGCTGGGACGGCGGCGGAACCGGTATCGGCAGAATGCTCGCGACTTTCCACCGGCCGTCGGTCCCGACCATGACCGGGTTCATCAGAAATCGCGTGCCCCGGGCGGGCTGCCCCGACGCCGCGAACCGATTTCGTTTCATGTCGTTCTTCTCCGCCCGTCAGGCGCCCGGCGCCGGCACGGCCGCCGGAACCGTTTCCTCGGCCGAACGCCGCGTTCCGAGATCGCGCAGCAGACCGTCCCGGATGTCGTAGATCCAGCCGTGCACGGAGAGGTCTTCTCCCCGGGCCCAAGCTTCCCGCACGATCGTCGTGCGGCCGACGTTCTCCATCTGGGCGAGCACGTTCAGCTCGCAGAGCCTTTCGTGGCGGCGATCCTCCGTGTCGAGCGCGTCGACCACGTCCCGGTGCCGCTCATGGACGTCCTGGATCTGCCGGAGCCAGTTGTCGATCAGCCCCAGGCGGGCGTCCCGGAGCGCGGCCAGAACGCCGCCGCACCCGTAGTGCCCGCACACGATGACGTGCCTGACTCGGAGCACTTCGACCGCGAACTGGATCGTCGCCAGGCAGTTGAAATCGGTGTGCGACACGAGATTGGCGACGTTGCGGTGCACGAACATCTCTCCCGGCATCAGTCCGACGATCTGATTGGCGGGAACGCGGCTGTCGGAGCACCCGATCCAGAGGAACCGCGGCTCCTGCTGCCGCGCGAGCCGCGAGAAGAAGCCGGGATCGCGGCGCGTCAGCTCCCGCGCCCAGGCGCGATTGTTCTCGAAGAGATCGCTCAGGTCGTTCATCGAAAGTCACCCCCGATTCTATCGTCCGGGCGCCAGCCCGTCGCGCTTCGCGGCCGGCCGGCTCGAGCCTTCCGACCGCCCGCGAGCACGATCGACGCCGCGACGAGATTCGCTTCGACCAGCTGGTGAGCGTATTCGGCCACCGACCGCCCGCCCGCGCCGCCGCGGAGCGCGAGATCCCGCCGGGAGATTCCGGCGAGCGAGACCGCGGGGGATCGCCGTCCACCGGGCGAGCGTCCTCGGCGGCCGTCGTACGCGCTTTCCTTCACCGCCGCCATTCGGATAGGTCCTCGGCGCAGCGCGCCGCGATGATCAATGCCGCTCCGCGGGACTCAGCGCGGCGTCTTGAATTCGACCACGATGAGGCGAATCGTCGTCGTCCCCACGTTTTCCGCCCAGTGGGTGGTGATCGGCTCCCGGTAGCTCGTGTCTCCCGGGTGGAGCTCCGCCTCCGTGATGGCGCCGTTCGCCGCGTGATTCCGAACCTTCCCGCCCTCGATCACGTAGACGAGGCTCGCGGGATGCGAGTGCGGCTGCTCCTGGTCGCCGGGCTTGAGCACCGCTTCGAAGACCCGCACCCGGTCGTTGTCGAGGGTCACGTGGACGGTCCGGGAATTGACGACCGCCGCGTCCTGCGCGCGGGACGCGGCCGCAACGCCGAGCCACCCGGCCGCCGCGAAGATTCCGATGAACACTCCCATTTTCGTCACGGTTCTTCTCCTCCTGCTCGTGTCTGCGCTATCCGCCCGTCGGGCGTTCCGGTGGCTCGCGGTCGCTCAGGATCGAAAGGTACGCCTTCCACGGGCCGACCGCCGCCCGATACTCCTTCGCCATCGTGCGGGCGATCTGCCCCACGTGATCGAGATCGTGGACCGTCCACGTCGCCAGGAGCTGGCCGAGCGTGACCGTTCCCAGCTCCGGATGCGTTCCCGTTCGCTCGAGATCCGCCGGAGTCAGGTTCATCGCCCGCAGCGCGCCGAGGCTCTCCCGTCGCGCAGTCTCGAAACGGGCGAGCAGCTCGGCGAGAGTCGTTCCCCGGCTCTCGGCGAATTGCGCTTC
>DASTIQ010000027.1 GCA_035717485.1 Thermoanaerobaculia bacterium
CGCCCGGCCGAGATCCGCAAGTAGGTCTTCTTCGTCCTCGATCCCGACCGAAATCCGAACCAGTCCCGGCGTGATGCCGAGCTTCGCGCGGTCCTCCTCGGGGACCGACGCGTGCGTCATCGTCGCCGGGTGGCAGATGAGCGTCTCGACGCCGCCGAGACTCTCGCCGAGCGAGCAGATCTTCACCGCGTCGAGCAGCGCCTTTGCGTTCTCGTAGCTCCCCACGTCGAACGAAATGAGCGCGCCGAAGCCGCGCATCTGTTTCTTCGCGAGCGCGTGCTGCGGGTGCGAGGCGAGTCCCGGATAATAGACGCGCTTCACCTTCCGCTCCGCTTCGAGGAACGCGGCCACCGCGCGGCCGTTCGCCTCGTGCCGGTCCATCCGGACGGCGAGCGTCTTGACCCCGCGCAGCACGAGCCACGAGTCGAACGGCGACAGGATCGCGCCGGCGGAATTCTGGACGAATCCGAGCCACTCGTCGAGCTCCTTCGTCTTCGAGATCGCCGCGCCGCCGACCGAGTCGGAATGGCCGTTCAGGAACTTGGTCGTCGAGTGGACGACGATGTCGGCGCCGAGCTCCAGCGGCCGCTGGAAGTACGGAGTCGCGAACGTGTTGTCGACGACGACGAGCGCCTTCTTCGGCCTGGCGACGGCGACGATCGCCGCGATGTCGCAGAGGGACATCATGGGATTCGTCGGGGTCTCGAGGTGGATGAAGCGGGTGTTGTCGCGGATCGCGCGCCGGACGTTCTCGGGATCGCGCGTGTCGACGAACGAGAACGCGACCCCGAGGTGCGCGAGGATCTTCGAGTACAGGCGGAACGTCCCGCCGTACGTGTTGTCGGAGACGACGACGTGGTCGCCGGCCTTCGCGAACGTCGCGACGGCCGAGATCGCGGCCATTCCCGAGGCGAAGCAGCGGCCGGCCGCGCCGCGTTCGAGCACCGCGAGGTTTTCCTCGAGGGCCCGCCGCGTCGGATTGCCGGTCCGCGCGTACTCGTATCCCTTGTGCCGGCCGAGCTCCGGCTGCACGTACGTCGAAGTCTGGTAGATCGGGACGGATACCGCGCCGGTCGTCGGGTCGGGCTCGTTGCCCGCGTGGATCGCGTCGGTCGAAAACCCGGTCATTCGAAGATTCCCTGCTCGGGATAGCGTTCCGCGGCGTCGGGGAAGAGCGTCACGACCGTCTTTCCGGGCCCGAGGCGGCGGGCGACCTTCCGCGACGCGGCGGCCGCGGCACCCGACGATCCCCCGACGAGCAGGCCTTCCGTCCGGCCGAGCTCGCGGCACGCCTCGAACGCCTCGTCGTCGGGCACCATGATCGCCTCGTCGATCAGCGATCGGTCGAGGATTTCCGGAAAGAACGACAGGCCGACGCCCTCGACCTTGTGGGGACCCGGCTCGCCTCCCTGCAGGATCGAGCCCTGCGGCTCGACCGCGACGCGGAGCAGGCCCGGATGGCGCTCGCCGAGATACCGGGCGCAGCCGATGAAGGTCCCCGTCGAGCCGACCCCGATGACGATCGCGTCGATCTTCCCGTCGCACTGCTCCTCGATCTCGGGGCCGGTCGTGTCGTAGTGGGCGCGCGGATTGACCGGATTCCTGAACTGCTGAGGCATGAAAGCGCCGGGCCGCGACGCGACGATCTCCTCGGCTTTCGCGATCGCGCCCTTCATCCCCTTCGCCGGGTCGGTGCGGACGACGGTGGCGCCGAGCCCCTGCATGACCCTGCACTTCAGGTGCGCGTACCCTTCCGGCACGACGAAAATCGCCGCGTATCCCTTCGTCGCGGCGACCATCGCCAGGCCGACGCCGGTGTTTCCGGAGGTCGGCTCGACGATCGTGCCGCCCGGTTTCAGCACCCCGCGGCGCTCCGCGTCCTCGACCATCGCCTTCGCGATCCGGTCCTTCACGCTGCCGGCGGGGTTGAAGTATTCGAGCTTGGCGCGCAGATCGAGCCCCGGCGCGAACCGCGACAGCCGGACCATCGGCGTGTGCCCGACGAGATCGATGGCGGATTCGAACGTACGCGAGGCGATGGCGGTCGTCATGGGGCGGGCGGAATCGTAACAGGGGGGCCGGGAAAGCGGAAGATCCGCTCTGGAGCGTCTCGCCGGACCGCTCTGCTTCTCGGCCTCAGCAGCGGGCGCCATGAGTGGGATCACGCATCGAATGGCGGATCACGCCGAGGCGCGGCGAGGCGCGAGCCCGACGGCGGGTGACCGGCGCGCGGCCGAGGCGTACCGGGGGCGTACGTCGAGGCCGCGGGCCGGACGAACGCGCCCGTCCGGCTCGCTACATCGCCGCGCCGGCCCATTCGCCGCTCTGACGAATGACGCCGACAATTGAGACGGCGCCGAGGCGCGGCGAGGCGCGAGCCCCGGGGATGCGGGTGACCGGCCCGCGGCCGAGGCGTACCGGGGCGTACGTTGAGGCCGCGGGCCGGACGCACGCGCCCGTCCGGCTCGATGCATCGCCGCGCCGGCCAATAAAAAAAGCGGAGGGTTGCCCCTCCGCTCGAAAATCCGTGAAAAAGAACTGCTCAGTAGGCCTGCGATTGCGGCTGACGGCGCGACTGGTAGCAGTCGCGGCAGTAGACCGGCTTCCCGTTGGTCGGGTTGAAAGGCACCTGGGTCTGCTTTCCGCACGCGTCGCACGTGACCGTGTAAAGCGTGCGCTCGCGGGAGTCCCCTCCGGCGGTCTTGCGCTTGTCGCGGCAAACCTTGCAGCGCTTCGGCTCGTTGGTGAAACCCTTGCGGGCGTAAAACTCCTGATCGTCGGCCGAGAAAAGGAACGTCGCGCCGCAATCCACGCACGTGAGGTTCTTGTCCGTAAACTGGTTCATGGTGACTCTTCGTGACTCCCGGGGATTCGAGATCCCCAAAAAACGTTAATTTTTTAAAACAACCCGACGCCACGCGCCGGAAGGGGAAGATTGACCGTCTCGATTCGAGGTCGGCGGGGCGATCCCTGGCCCCTCAGGTTTCTACTGCGACCGACCCCCTTTCAAAGACAGAGCAGCGCCGAGCGCGCAAGAGAGCCGATTCATTGTTCGGGAGAAAAATCGATCGGGTGATACACGTTGTGGCTCTGGCTCGGTTAGCTATTCGACAGGGTGACATTAACAGACAATGACAGGGCGCGCAACAATAAAGGGACACCGAGGGCGGGCGTGGCCCCCGAGGCTCGAAGACCCGTCGAATGAGCTACTTACCCGGAACGCCCTCGATCGGCGACGAAGCCGTCGCGTATCGCTTCTTCGGAATCCTTCCCGCCCGGAACGCTTCGCGGCCGGCGGAAACGGCCTCGCGCATCGCGCGCGCCATCCGCACCGGATCGGAGGCCCCGGCAATTCCGGTGTTCATGAGGACCGCGGCGACGCCGAGCTCCATCGCGATGCACGCGTCCGAGGCGGTCCCGACTCCCGCGTCGACGATCACGGGAACGGACGCCCGCTCGAGGATGATCGAGATGTTGTTCGGATTCTGCAGGCCCAGCCCGGAACCGATCGGCGCTCCCAACGGCATGACCGCCGCCGCGCCCGCATCCTCGAGCTTCCGGCAGACGATCGGATCGTCGGATGTGTAGGGGAAGACGGTGAATCCTTCCGCGACGAGCGTGCGGGTCGCCTTGAGCAGCTCGTCGTTGTCCGGAAAAAGGGTCTGTTCGTCGCCCAGGACTTCGAGCTTGACCCATTCGGAGAGGCCGAGCTCGCGCGCGAGCCGCGCGGTACGGATCGCGTCGTCGGCCGTGTAGCAGCCGGCGGTGTTCGGAAGGAGCGTCATTTCCTTCGGCAGCCAGTCGAGGAGCGACTCCTTCGTGCGATCCGTCAGGTTCACCCGCCGGACGGCGACCGTCACGATCTCCGAGCCCGACGCCTCGAGCGCCTCCCTCATCAGCGGGAACGACGAGTACTTGCCCGTCCCCACGATGAGACGCGACCGGAACTCGCGGCCGCCCAGGCGAAATACGTCTTCCCGGGTCCCTGTTTCGGCGGCGGGCGCCGCGGCCGCGGTCATGCTCCCACCCCCTGCAGCTCCCGCGTCTTGATCTCGGCGATCGCGTTCTTTCGGTCGACGAAGACGAGCGCCGGCCTGGGGCGGGGCTCGCCGACCTCGACCGTCCCGTACGCCGCGACGATCACGAGATCGCCCGGCTGGACGAGCCGCGCGGCCGCGCCGTTGACCGAGATCGTGCCCGAGCCTGCCGGCGCCTCGATCGCGTAGGTCGCGAAACGCGATCCGCGGGTGACGTCGTACACCTCGACGCGGTCGTATTCCTCGATCCCGGCGGCCTGGAGCAGTCCGGCGTCGATGCCGATCGATCCTTCGTAGTCCACCTCCGCCTGCGTGACCGTGGCGCGGTGGATCTTTCCCCGGAGAACTTCCTTCTTCATCGCTGTCCTTCCAGTAAAACGTTGTCGAGCAACCGGATCTTCCCGAGCCGGACCGCGGCGGCGAGCGCCGCGCCGGGCCGCGGCTCGGCCGTGCGCCGCATCGTCGCGGGATCCACGACCTCGGCGTAATCGACTTCGAACCCCGCTCCTTCGAGCTCCCGGCGCGCCCGCTCTTCCGCCGATCCGACCGCCTCGCCCGCCGCGATCCTTTCGGCGGCCGAGAAGAGGGCGCGCGGGAACCCGGCCGCCCGGCGGCGCTCGTCGAACGAGAGGTAGACGTTCCTCGAGGACCGGGCGAGCCCGTCCTTTTCGCGCGAGATCGGGGCGACGATCAGGCGGATCGGGAAATCGAGATCGTCGATCATTCGCCGGACGACCGCCGCCTGCTGCAGGTCCTTGCGGCCGAAGACCGCGACGTCCGGGCCGACGACGTGAAAGAGCTTCGCGACGACGGTCGCGACTCCCACGAAGTGTCCCGGCCGAACGGCGCCCTCTTCCCCTTCCGAGACGTTCGCGACCTGGATCGTCGTCGAGAATCCCGCCGGGTAGAACTCGGAAGCCGCCGGGGTGAAGACCGCCTCCACCCCTTCGCGCTCGAGGAGCGCGAGGTCCGCCTCCAGCGTGCGCGGATATTTCGCGAGATCTTCCGCCGGTCCGAACTGCAGAGGGTTGACGAAGATCGACACGACGACGGTCGCCGCCTCCTTCCGGGCGATCCGCACGAGCGAGAGATGCCCCTCGTGCAGCGCGCCCATCGTCGGCACCAGTCCGACGGGGCCGCGGGCGCGGAGCGGCGCGAGCGCCGACCTCAGCTCCGGAATCGAGGCGGTGACGAGCATCTTTCCCTCAGTACACCCGGCGGAGCGGCGGCGCGTCCGGGACGAACGTCTCCTCGCGCGACG
>DASTIQ010000028.1 GCA_035717485.1 Thermoanaerobaculia bacterium
GACGTCGTGATCACGGACCTCGCCATGCCGGTGATGAGCGGGACCGAGCTCGTCGGAGAGCTGCAGACGCTCTCCGATCCTCCCCCCGTGATCGTCGTGACGGCCCACGGGTCGAAGGAGGCGGGCCGGGAGCTCGTCAACCGCATGGGCGCCTACGACTACCTCTCGAAGCCGTTCCAGCCGGACGATCTGATCCTGAAGATCGAGCGCGCCGTCGAGATGCGGGCGATGCGCGAGGTCAATCGCGTGCTCTCGGGCCAGCTGAAGGACACCGTGACCCTCGATGCGCTCGTCGGCGGCTCCCCCGCCATGCAGAACATCTTCAAGCTGGTGCTGAAGATCGCGCGCTCGAACGCGACCGTGCTCATCCGCGGCGAGTCGGGAACCGGAAAGGAGCTGATCGCGCACGCGATCCACCACCGAAGCCGCCGCGCCGACGGGACCTTCTACGCGATCAACTGCGCCGCGATCCCGGAGACCCTCCTCGAATCGGAGCTCTTCGGCTACGAGCGCGGCGCGTTCACGGGCGCGGACCGGCGCAAGATCGGCCTGTTCGAGTCGGCTTCCGGGTCGACCCTCTTCCTGGACGAGATCGGCGACCTTTCCCTCCCGCTCCAGGGGAAGATCCTGCGGGCCCTCCAGGAGAAGGAGATCCGCCGCGTCGGAGGGACGGAGTCGATTCCGGTCGACGTCCGGGTGCTCGCGGCGACCAACCGCGATCTCGAGCAGATGATGACCTCGGGGACCTTCCGGGCGGATCTCTACTATCGGCTCAACGTCATCCCGATCGTGATCCCGCCGCTGCGCGACCGGCGGGAGGACATTCCGGAAATCGCTTCGCGTTTCCTCAAGCGCGCCGCCGCAGAGCACGGCCGCCCCCTTCCCGAGATCTCGCCGGAGGCCATGCGTCTTCTCGTCGCCTTCGACTGGCCGGGAAACGTCCGCCAGCTGGAGTCGATCCTCGAGCGGGCGCTCCTCCTCACCGAGAAGGCCGTGATCGACCCCGAGGACCTTCCTGCGGAGGTCCGCCGGCCGCGCGGCGCGACGGCCGCCGTGCACGTCGAGATCCCCGCGGACGGGATCGACATCGAGGAGGTCGAACGCGCCTTGATCGTCCAGGCCATGGAAAAGTCGGACTGGGTGATCGCCCGCGCCGCCCGGCTGCTCCATTTGACGTACCGGACGATGCAATACCGGCTCGAAAAGTTCGGAATCCGGAAGCCCGAATGACCGTTTTGGAAGGGCGCGTACCCCAAATCGGGAGGAGGGGCGGAAGGAAATGACTGAAAACAGGCTCCTTCGCCGTGGCACCCGCTTCGCACTCGGCGGAGCCCGAGAAATGAGCCGGCTTGCGCGCAGCGTCGCTCCCCTTCTCCCGCTGCCGGCGATCGCCGCGGGCTTTCTCGCGCTCGCCGCGCCCGCTCCCGCGCCGCCGCCGCCTTCGTCCTCCTCCTCCGCGACTCCGGCGCCTCATCGTTCGCCGAAGGCGCATTTCTTCGTCGGCGAGGTGGTCGAGATCTTCGCCTCGGAGAATCGCTTCTCGGTTCGGGAGACCCTCCGCGACGGGTCGCCGAAGGTGACGTTCTTCACCGCCGATCCCGACACGGCGGTCTTCCGCGGGAAAGAGCCCGCGGTCTTCGCGGACCTGCGGGTGAACGATCACGTCACGATCAAGTACACGGAAATCTCGGGAACGCGAAAGACCGTCTCGATCCGGATCATTCCTTCGGCGAAGCCGAAGCCGGCGCCGCCCGCGAAACCCCCCTCCCCGCCGGCCTGACGGTCCGGAGTCGCGTCGCACCCGAAAAGTCGCGGGCCCGGAGCGACGAACGCCCCGGGACCGGCCGACGGTTCCTAAGTGATCTCGGTGGTCGCCTTGTCGACCCGCACCTTCCACGAATCGTGATACCCGGAACGCTCGATCGCGTCGGCGGCGCGGGTCCGCTCGAGCGGCAGGAAAGTGTCGATCATCACGGCGAGCTCCTTCGTCGCCTTCGACCCGATGGACGCCTCGTACGCGCCGGGATGGGGGCCGTGGTTGACCCCCGCGGGGTGAAGCGAGATCGATCCGTTCCCCACGCCTCGGCGGCTGGTGAAGTTGCCGTCGACGTAGAAGATCACCTCGTCGCAGTCGACGGAGGAATGGGGATACGGGCACGGGATCGCGTTCTCGTGCGTGTCGGTGACCCGGGGAACGAAGGAGCAGATCACGGCGCCGCCCGTCGCGAACGTGATGTGGATCGTCGGCGGCAGATGGATCAGCCCCGTTTTCGGCTGGAACTTCGAGATCGGGAACGCGACCGGATAGGCGTATCCGTCCCAGCCCACGACGTCGAGCGGCGACGCCGGGAGCGTCCGGCGCGACCACGCGTCCCGCCGCTTCGCGAACACCTCCCGGGGAGCGGAGTCGGCCTCCGTGCGCGACTCGAGAACCGGGCGGACGAAGTCCCGATGCGTGTACGCCGCGTCCATCTTGAGCTGCCCGGCGTCGTTGCGGAACTGCGCGGGAACGTGGAACCCGCGCCGGCACTCGATGCCGAAAAGCACGTTCTCGGCGCCGTCGAACAGGAAACGGTGAAGGCACCCCTTGGGAACCACGACGTAGTCGTGCGCGCGGAACGGAACCCGCCCGAAGGACGACTGGACCGCTCCCGATCCCCGCTCGACGAAGAAGAGGTCGTCGCCGTCGCCGTTGACGAAGAACGCGTCGTCGGAGACGGAGGGCCGCGCGATGGAGATCACGACGTCCGCGTTGTGGAGGAGCGGCAGTCGCGCGTCGAGCATGGCCCCCCCGGCCGGCGCGGCGTGGGAGTCGAAGAGGCGCCGTTTCAGCGGCTCCGCGCCGCGGTCCGACGATTCCCAGCGGAACCCGCGGTCGGTCCCCTCGCACGTCAGCTCGTCGGTCGGAGCGCGGCGGTGGTACAGGATCGAGTACGGCCCGTCGAACCCGAGACGGGTGAAACATTCCTCGTAGAGGAGCGCGCCTCCCTCGGGATCGCGGAAGACCGTGTGGGGCTTCTCGGGGAGGAGCCCCTGCGTCCAGCGGTCGATCACCGCTCGATTCTATCGCTCCGCCCGGAAGAGTAAGATCCGACGCCATGAAAATCCTCGTGGCGGACAAGTTCGAGAAATCGGGGCTCGACGGGCTCGCGGCCACGGGCTCCGACGTCCTCTTCGAACCCGATCTCAGGGACGACGCGCTGGGAGACCGCCTCGCGGAGACCGGCGCCGAGATCCTGATCGTCCGGTCGACGAAGGTGACCGCGCCGATCCTCGAGAAGGCGCGGGGCACGGCTCTCGTGATCCGCGCCGGCGCGGGAGTCAACACCATCGACCTCGCCGCCGCGTCGAGGCAGGGCGTCTTCGTGGCGAATTGTCCGGGGAAGAACGGGATCGCGGTCGCCGAGCTCGCGATGGGATTGATGCTCGCGCTCGACCGGCGCATCCCCGACAACGCGGAGGCGCTCCGCCGGGGCGAATGGAACAAGAAGGAGTTCGCGAAGGCGAAGGGAATCTTCGGCCGGACCCTCGGCATCGCGGGGACGGGAACGATCGGCCGGGAAGTCGCGGCGAGAGCGCGGGCGTTCGGCATGAAGGTCCTCGGCTGGAGCCGTTCGCTGACCGACGCGAAGGCGGAGGCGCTGGGGATCGAGCGCGTCGGCGACGTCGTCGAGCTCGCCCGCCGATGCGACGTCGTCTCGGTCCACCTCGCCGCGGCGCCCGAAACGAAGGGCCTGTTCGGGGCGGAGTTCTTCGCCGCGATGCGCCCGGGCGCCTTCTTCGTCAACACGGCGCGCGCGGACGTCGTCGATCCCGCGGCGCTGCTGGCGGCGCTCGACCGGGGAATTCGCGCGGGGCTCGACGTCTTCCCGAAGGAGCCCGCGGAGTCGAAAGGCGCGTTCGAGAGCCCTCTCGCCCGCCACCCGAACGTCGTCGGCACGCATCACATCGGCGCGTCGACGGACCAGGCGCAGGAGGCGATCGCCGCCGAGACGGTCCGCCTCGTGAGGGCCTACATCGAGACCGGAAAAGTCGACAACGTCGTCAACCTCGCCCGGCGCCCGCCGGCGACGCATCTCCTCGTCGTCCGCCACCGCGACCGGGTCGGCGTTCTCGCTCACGTGCTCGCGGCCCTGAAGAACGACGGGATCTCGGTGCAGGGAATGGAGAACACGGTCTTCGAGGGGGCGGAAGCCGCGTGCGCGCGGATCGAGCTCGACAAGGAGCCCCGCGAGGGGACGCTCGACGCGATCCGGTCGGGCAGCGAAGACATTTTCTCGCTCTCGGTCACTCCGCTGCGCTGAGAACCGCGGCCGCCCTCCTCCTCCTCGGAACGCTCGGCGGCGCGGCGCGCGGCGACGAACCCGATCCCCGCGCGGTCCAGCCGGAGCGGCCCACCGTCGCGACGCACGCGTACAGCGTCGCGCCCGGGTTCCTGGAAACGGAGGCCGGCGTCGAGTTCGACCGGGAACGCGGCGGCGATTCGGCCTTCTTCGCCCCGCTGGTCGCGAAGATCGGGCTGGCCGCGCGGCTCCAGCTCAACTTCTCTTCGGGGGTCCTTCGCGCGCCCCGATCCCCGGCGGGCTTCGGAGACGTCGCTCTCGGCCTGAAATGGCGGGTCGGCGCGAAGACTCCCCTTCTCGGCGATTTCGCCCTTCTGCCCGCCGTGAAGTTTCCGTCCGGTTCGGCCCGGGCCTCGACGGGGACGACCGACCTGTCGATCCTCGCGATCTCCAGCCGAAAGCTCGGATCGGTCGGACTCGATCTCAACGCCGGCTACGTGCGCCGGTCGGGGAGCGGCTCTTCCGGGCCGCGCGAATCGACGCTGTGGGCCGCCTCATTTTCGGGACCGCTCGGCGGCCCCTTCGGCTTCAACGCGGAGCTGTTCGGCTATCCGGGTACGGGCGGACGATCCGGGGCCGCGCCGGTCGTCGGGGTCACCGTCGGTCCCACCTGGCAGCCGCGGCCGTGGATCGCCTTCGACGCCGGGGCGATCGTCCGGGTATCCGGGCCGCAGCCGAACGCGGCGTACGCGGGGATGACGTGGAACGTGGGGAGGCTCTGACGGGCGCCGACGGCTATCCGACCGGGCGGGTTTCCATCTCGACCTCCGCATCCTTGAGGCTGTGGTGCTCCTGCTCGATCGCCTCGAAGAGGGTGCGGAAGTTGCCGTAGCCGAACCCGGGATCGCCTTCGCGCTGGATGACCTCGTAGAAGAACGGGCCGGCCTTGGGATCGCTCCAGAGCTGGTGGCCGTCCTTCATGAAGATCTGGAGGAGATACTTCTCGTCCTCGCCGTCGACGAGGATGTTCAGGCGGCGCAGGTCGTCGATCGGCTCCTTCACGCGCGACACGTGCTTCTCCGAGAGCCAGCGCGTGATGTTGTCGTAGTAGGTCTGCGGCGCGTCGAGGAACTTGACGCCGCGGTGATTCATCTCGTCCACCACCGGAATGATCTGCGGCACCCGCAGAGCGATGTGCTGGACTCCCGGCCCGCGGTTCTCCTCGGTGAAGATGTTGACCTGCGACTCGCGGAAGAACGGCTTCAGCGGCTCGTTCGTCGCGAACTTGAGCTCGGAGGACGGGTCCCACATCACGATCGACTTCAGCCCCGAGCCGTGCTCGCCTCCCTTCTTGACGTCCTCCGTATGGAACTGGATGTTCCAGTACTCGTCGAACCCGAGGACTTCGCGATACCAGAGGACGACGGGCGCCATCGTGAGGGCGTTCGAGGTGACGTGGTCGAGGATCTCGAAGCCGAGCCGGTTTTGCGGCGCCTTCGACGAGTCGTCGACGGGAACGTTCTCGAACTCCGGGGCGAACGCCCGGTACCCCTTCCGCTCGACGAAGCGGTACGCGAGGTCGCCGAGCGGGGTCGCGATGAGGAACCGCCGGTAGGTTCCCCCGTCCGCGTCGCGATACGTCTCGATGTCGGAGAGGAACGTCGCGCCCCTCGGAGCGAGGAAATCCCACGTCTGCTCGAGGTTCTTCACGCGGAACGAGATCGAGGAAACGCCGTCCGGATGGTTCCGGAGATACATCGCCGCCCGGCCGCGGTCGGACAGAGGAGTCGACACGACGACCCGGATGTCGCCGGCCGAGTAGACGTTCGAGTGCTGCGCGCTCCGCTCGGTGAGCTCCTTGTTCGACCGCGCGACGAGAGGCCAGTCGAGGAGCTTCGTGTAGAACTCGTGGCTTCGCTCGAGATCGGAAACGAGGAAGTGGAAAGAGTCGAAGCCGAGCAGGCCGAGGCCGGCGGATTCATTTGCCATGTTCGCCAATCTACCCCGGCCCCGCGGGAGCGTCAAACGGCCGGAACCGCGCTCGCCGCGTCTTCCGAAGGGCCCGGAGGCGGGCACGGGCTCGAGCGAACGTCTCCGGGCGCCGAAGGCGGTCGGATTCTCTCCGGCGCCTCAGGCGACGGCGACTTTCGCCGAGGAAACGAGGTCGCGAAGCGCGCGCTCGGACTGCCGGATCTCGTCCTCCGAGACCGCGCCGACCGAGAGGCGGAACCAGCCGTTCTCGGGGCGGTAGCCGAAGGCCTGGAACGGCACGACCGCGATCCCCGCCCTCTCGAGGAGGAGCCGCCGGATGTCCTCGTTCGAGCGGATGGGAGTTCCGGCGATTTCGCCGCCCACGAGGTCGAAGCGCGCGGACAGGTAGATCGCTCCCTGCGGCTCGATCGCGTCGACCGGCAGCCCGTCCGCCTTCATCCCCCGGAAGATCCCGTACAGGAGGTCGAGGCGCGACCGGATCGCGGCGGTGAACTCCCGGCGGTGCTCGGCGACGGCGGCCGCGTCTCCGAGGAACCGCGCCGTCGCGACCTGCTCCGGCTTCGGCGCCCAGGCGCCGACGTGACCGAGGATGTCGCGCATCCGGCCGATGAGCGCCGGAGGGCCGACGGCCCATCCGACGCGCAGCCCCGTCGCGGCGAACTGCTTCGAGATGCCGTCCAGGAGGACGGTGAACCCGAAGGCCTCGGGAACGAGTTCCGGGGGGCTCGAGCGGCGCGCGGCGCCGAAATGGAGCGCCGAATAGATCTGGTCGTAGAGGAGGAAGAGCGCCTTCCTCCCGGTCCGCCGCCGACGCGCGTTCTCCTCGGCGATCATCTCCGCGATCTTCGCGAGCTCCCCCGGGTCCACGACCGTCCCCGTCGGGTTCATCGGCGAGTTCAGGACGACGAGCCGGGCTTCGGGAAGATGCGGCGCGAATTCGGCCGCGGACGGGAAGAACCCCTTCTCGCGCTTTCCCTCGAGCTCGATCGCCCGGACCTCCGTCAGGTGCGCGTAGTGGTTGTTGTTCCAGGACGGCACCGAATACACGACGGTGTCTCCGCGGTCGAGGATCGTGCGGTACGTTCCGTACAGGATCGGCCGGGCTCCCCCGGCGATCAGGAAAGAGTCGAGCGGATACGCGAGGCCCTGTTCCCGCGCGAGGTGCTCGGCCACCGCCTCGCGCAGCGCGAGGACGCCGTCGGAGGGCGGATAGTTCGTCTGATGTTCCCGATACGCGCGGGTGATCTCCTCCTGGAGGCGCGCGGGAATCGGGAACTGCGACGGAGCGAAGTCGCCCACGGTCAGGTTGACGATCTTTTCGCCGCGGGCGAGCGACTGGCGGACGTCGGCGGCGATCTTCAGGATCTCGGACCCGACGACTCCGGCCGCGACGTCCGCGAGCGACGCGTCGGTCTCCTCCGCGGGGGGGAAGAACCCGCGCGCGTCGCGCATCAGAACACCACCGGCTCTTCGTAGGTCGCGAAGACCTCGCGCATCACGTCGGAGATCTCGCCGACGGTCGCGTAGCTCTTGACCGCCTCGACGAGCGTCGGCATGACGTTGACGCCGTCCCGGCACGCCTGCCGGAGCGCCGCGAGCGCCGACCGCACGGCCTTCCCGTCGCGGGTCCTCCTGACCTCCGCGAGCGAGCGCCGCTGCTCCTCCTCGGTCGCCTCGTCGATGTACAGGATCGGGAGGGGGGGCTCCTCGCCGCTGTCGGTGAACTCGTTGACGCCGACCACGATCTTCTCGCCGTCGTCCAGGGCACGCTGGTAGCGGTAGGCGGCGTCCATGATCTCTTTCTGCGGGAACCCGGCTTCGATCGCCTCGACCATCCCGCCGAACGCGTCGATCCTCCGGAAGTAGTCGAACGTCCCCTGTTCCATGCGCCTCGTCATCTCCTCGACGAAGTACGAGCCGCCGAGCGGGTCGATCGTGTTCGCGACGCCGGATTCGTGCGCGATGATCTGCTGGGTCCGGAGCGCGACCTTGACCGCGAAATCGGTCGGCAGCGCGAGCGTCTCGTCGAGAGAATTCGTGTGGAGGGAATTGGTGCCGCCGAGTACCGCCGCGAGCGCCTGGAGCGCCGTGCGGACGACGTTGTTGTAGGGCTGCTGGGCGGTCAGCGAACAGCCCGCCGTCTGCGTGTGGAACCGGCAGCTCCAGGAGCGGGGGTCCTTCGCGCCGAACCGCTCGCGCATCGTCTTCGCCCAGACCCGCCGAGCGGCCCGGAACTTCGCGATCTCCTCGAAGAAGTCGTTGTGGGCGTTGAAGAAGAACGAGAGGCGGGGCGCGAAGGCATCCACGTCGAGACCGGCCTCGATCCCGTACTGGACGTACTCGACTCCGTCGCGCAGCGTGAAGGCCAGCTCCTGGAGGGCCGTCGAGCCCGCCTCCCGGATGTGGTACCCGGAAATCGAGATCGTGTTCCACTTCGGGACGTTCTCGGCGCAGAAGCGGAACTGGTCGGTGATGAGGCGCATCGAGGGGCGCGGCGGGAAGATGTACTCCTTCTGCGCGATGTACTCCTTGAGGATGTCGTTCTGCAGCGTTCCGCCGACGCGGGACCAGGGCGTCCCGTGCTTCTCCGCGACCGCGAGATACATCGCGAGAGCGATCGGGGCGGTCGAGTTGATCGTCATCGACGTGGTCACCGCGCCGAGGTCGATCCCGTCGAAGAGCGTCTCCATGTCGGCGAGCGAGTCGACCGCGACCCCGCACTTGCCCACCTCGCCTTTCGCCATCTCGTGGTCGGAGTCGTAGCCGTAGAGCGTCGGCAGGTGGAAAGCCGTCGAAAGCCCGGTCTGCCCGTGGGCCAGGAGGTACTTGAACCGGGCGTTCGTCTGCCGCGCCGAGCCGTATCCGGCGAAGAGGCGCATCGTCCAGAGCTTGCCGCGGTACATCGTCGGCTGCACCCCGCGCGTGTAGGGGTATTCGCCGGGCCAGCCGAGGTCGCGCTCGAAATCGAAGCCGGGCTGCGTGTCGGGACCCCCGAGCTCCGGAACCTCCTGCGAGGAAACCGTCGTGAAGTCGGACTTCCAGGCGGGAACTTTTTCGAACGCCTCGCGGGCTTTCTCGTCCCAGCGGCGCCGTCCCTCCGAAACGCCCTCCGGGACGAGCGGGTTCGATTCCTTTTCGCCCATCGCCCGATTATCGCCGATCGCGTCTTTTCGGGCCAAACCTTTTCCGATAGAGTCAGCGGCCGTGTCCGACGACCGAAAATACCGTCATCGAGGCTACATGGATTCCGGTTCCGGCGGCGACGTGCCCCGCGGACCGCGAGGGCGCACCGACGAGGGAGCCCCGCCGCGCAGCGAAGGGGCGCCGCGAGGGCGCAGCGCCGGCTTCGACAAGGACCTGGTCGTCCAGTGCAAGAAGTGCGGGCAGCGCGTCCCCGGACTCGAGGAACCGGTTCCCGGCGCGACGTGCCCGAAATGCGGCGCCGCGCTCCACTCCTGCGTGCAATGCCGCTACTTCGATTCGGCCGCGCGATGGGAGTGTTCCCGCCACGCCGAGATTCCCGCCCGGGTGGCGGTCAAGACCGCCGGGAACGAGTGTCCCGTCTTCTCTCCCCTCGCCGGATTCGATCTGACGGGGACCCGCGCGCCGGAAACGCCGTCGGACGCGCGGCGAGCGTTCGACGCGCTCTTCAAGAAGTAGGAGGGACCGTTGCGACGACGCTCCCGTCATCCGGCCGGATTCCTCTGCGCCGCGGCGGGCGCGCTCCTGGCGTCCGTCGCCGCGTCCGCCGCGCAGCGGCCGAACGTCGAGCTCCGGACGGCGATCCTCCCCCCCTCCCTCGTCATCGCCTACCCCTCGCGGGGATCGCTGCTCGACTGGCCGAAGTACTGCGGCAATCTCGCGATGACGGGGGTCGCGGCCGCGGAACGGGCGATCTCGACGACTTCGGCGCCCGGATTCGTCTCCGCCTGGACCGATACCCTTCCCGGGACGATCGCGTCGTCTCCGATCGTCGTCGACGGACGCGTCTACGTCGGCGACTGGTCGGGGAAGGAGTGGGCCCTCGACGCCTCGAGCGGGGCCGTCCTGGGAAGCGCCGATCTCGGAACGACGTCCGCGCCGAAGTGCAACCCGCCGACGATCGGGATCACCTCCGCGCCCGCGGTGACCGGAGGCGTCGTTTACGTCGCCGGCGGCGACGACGGTTTCTACGCGCTCGACGCGCAGACCCTCGCGGTGCTCTGGCGAACCTCCCTCGGAAACAACCTTCACGGCTACTACGGCTGGTGCTCCCCGGCGGTGATCGACGGCGTCGTCTACCAGGGGGTTTCGAGCAACTGCGACAATCCCTTCATTCCCGGCGCGGTCGACGCCCTCGACGCGGCGACGGGAACGATCACGGCCTCGGTCGATCTTTCGGGCGGGGTGACGGGCGCGGGCGTCTGGTCGTCCCCGGCAATCGACCGGGCGGCGGGGACGGTCTTCGTGACGGTCGCCTCCGGCAACAGCTACGAACTCGGCCGGAGCTACTCGATCGCCCGCCTCGCGGTGGGATCCCTCGCGGTCGAGGATCACTGGAAGATTCCGCCGGAGGATTACGCGAACGTCCCGGACGCCGACTGGGGATCTTCGCCGACGCTCTTCACCGATTCCGGGGCGCGGGATCTCGTCGGCGCCGGACAGAAGGACGGTTACTACTACGCTTTCCTCCGCGGCGACCTGGCCGGCGGGCCGGTCTGGAAGACGGCGCTGGCGGTCGGAGGCGAGTGCCCACAGTGCGGACACGGGACGATCTCGACGGCGGCCTTCGACGGGAAGCGGATCTACGTCGGCGCCGGCGTTACTCCGGACTACACGGCGTACGGCTCGGTGAACGCGCTCGACCCGGCCACGGGCTCGATCCTCTGGACGTACAAGGCGCCGGGGGCGGTGCTCGCGCCGATCTCCTTCGCCAACGGGGTGGTGTTCGCCGCCGGCGGAAAGCGCTGCGTCGCTCTCGATGCCGAAACGGGGACCCTTCTGTGGCAGACCGAGACCGCGGCCCCGCTCTACGGCGGGATCGCGATCTCGAACGGCCGGATCTTCTTCGGCGACGTGGCGGGAAACCTGTACGCCTTCTCGGTACCGGTTCCCGCGCCCTGAGCTCCGCTCAGCGCGTCGGGAGGAGCGCTTCCCGCGCGAGATGCGCGACGCCGCGCGCCGAGAACGGGAGAGAGGACGTCATGAAGCAGGAATGCGTGCACCAGCAGGCGCGCGCGGCGATCCGGCTCCTCATCTCCTTCGCCTTCGGGGAAAACCACGCCTTCCGGAAGGACCAGTCGAAATCGCGGATGTTGCCGACCTCCCACATCACCTCGCAGAGCGCGACGGTGCCCTCGGGATTGAGCACGCCGGAGATCGTCCCCGCGTAGCAGGGATAGACCATCCGCTCCTGCTCGAGCGTCGCGAGCTCGGCCGTGCGCGCGCCGACTTTGAGGTGGCGCAGGATCGGCCGATAGCGGTCGAATCGCTCCCAGTACGGACGCAGGAACCGGAGGCGCTCCGCATACTCCTCCGCGGTCAGCGCGCGAATGGTCGGATCGGGAAACGGAGGCCGGAGCAGCTCGAAGGAGTGAAAATCGATGTCGGGGAAATTCGCGGCGACCCAGGACGTGATCTCGGGCAGATCGTCCATGTTGAAAGACGCGAGCACGGTCTGCACGTTGAGGACGAAGCCGCGCGTGCGCTCCTTGAGCTTCGCGAGCCGCCGGTAGGTTTCGATCACCTTCGGGAAGTTGCCCCGCGCCCCGCGGATCGCGTCGTGCCTTTCCCCGAGGTGATCGAGCGAGAGGCCGACGGTGAACGTCTGCCGGTCGTCCTTCCGGGATGCGAGCGCGTCCGCGACCACCGATTCGACCTGCTCCGGGATCAGCGAATTGGTCGGCATCGTGACGTTCGACGCGTCATGGCGTCCGTAGAGGAGCCGGGTGATCTCCGGCAGGTCCCGGTTCAGCGTCGGCTCTCCTCCCGTGAGGACGACCGAGTAGAGCGCGCCGAGATCGGCGAGCGCGCGGTCGTAGTCCTCGAGGGACATCTCGAGGTGCCGGTTGACGTTCAGATGGTCCCAGTAGAAGCAGGTCACGCACTTCGAGTTGCAGAGGTTCGTCATTCCGAGGATCAGGTACCGCGGGAGGGTCTCCCGGCCGCGAACCCAGTGGGCGGCGAGAACCGCGGGCTTCATCGGGCTCCCGGAGCGGCCCCGGGATCCGGCGCGGCCTCGCGGGACGCGCCGCTCCGGCCCGCCAGCGCGGCGCCGATCCCCGCGACGGTCGCGATCGCGTAGTTCGCATGATGGAGAAAGAACGCCGCGGGCACGGCGGGAAAGAGCGCGGGGTCGCGCCGCCAGACGGGCGCCGAGAATGCCCACGTCGCCGCCGCGTACGCCGCCGCCGCGGGTATGGCGAAACGGCGGCCGAACACGATCGTCCCCGCCGTGGCCGCCGCGGCCGCCGCGAGGAATCCGGCGATCAACGCGACGGGCGCGCCGTCGGGACGTTCGACGAGCCGCCGCCCGCTCTTGACGCGGTAACGCCAGCGCTGGGCGAGGAACGCCGCCGGAAAAGCGCGCCGCCGATGGTGAACGACGAGATCCGGATCGAGCTCGGGGACGACGCCGGCCTTCATGGCACGATGGACGAAGTCGGTGTCCTCCCCGATGTATCCGAGGGTTTCGTCGAAACCGTCCAGGCGGTCCCGGAGCTCGCGATCGACGAAGAGATTGCAGAGCGCGAGATCGGACGGGAGGCGGATCGGGCCCGGCCGCGGCGATCGTTCGTGCGCCGGAACCGCGGAACCGATCCGCGGTGTCGCGACGAGAAGGTCGGCGAGGCGCTCGCCGTAGGGCGATCCCTCGGGAACGAGGTCGATTCCTCCGAACAGCGGCGTCCGCGCGGCGACCTCCGAGCCGCGGCGCAGCCAGCCGGGAGTCGCGCACGCGTCGTCGTCGATGAACGCGAGGAGCCGGCCGGCCGCGAAATCGGCGCCCCGGTTCCGCCGCGCCCCCGGATTGCGCTCCTCCATCCGGACCCATCCGACGAGGAGATCGTCCCGCCGCGGCGGCTCCTCCGCGGAGACCACGAGCACCTCGAACGGAGGAGCTTCTTCCTGGCGGGCGAGCGACGCGAGGCATCGGTCGAGGTCCGGGCCCGTCCGGTCCGACGCGATGATCACGGAGATCTCCGGAGCGGCCATCCGCCGATCATAGACGCATTCCGGAGTCCCGATCCCCCGGAACACGCTGGATATAATGGCGAAAGGGAGGATCTCGATGGGGCGACTCTCGGACGCGCAGAGGCTCGAGCTCTACCGCTTCATGCGGTTGAACCGGGTGGTCGAAGAGCGTCTCGTCAATCTCTACCGCCAGGGGAAGATCGTGGGCGGGCTCTATCGATCGCTCGGCCAGGAAGCGACGTCCGTCGGAACCGCGTTCGCTCTCTCCCCCGGAGACTTCCTGAGTCCCCTGATCCGGAATCTCGGGTCGGTGCTCGTCCGCGGATATGCGCCGCGAGAGCTCTTCGCCCAGTACCTCGCCCGCGCCACGTCTCCGTCCGGCGGAAAGGACGGGAACCTCCATTTCGCCTCCGTCGAACGCGGGGTCATCGGGCCGATCTCGATGCTCGGAGAGCTGATTCCCGTGATGGCCGGCGTCGCCCTCGCCGCGAAGCTCCGGCGCGAGAGCTTCGTCTGCATGACCTACATCGGCGACGGCGCGACGTCGACCGGACCCTTTCACGAGGGAATGAATTTCGCCGCCGTCCGGAAACTGCCGCTCGTCGTCGTCGGGGAGAACAACCACTGGGCATACTCCACCCCCTTCTCGCAGCAGATGGCGTGCGCGTCGCTCGCCGACCGGGCGAAGGCCTACGGAATGGCGGCGGCGACCGTGGACGGCAACGACGTCGAGACGGTCTGGGAGGCGGCGTCGGAGGCGGTCGCGCGCGCGCGGCGGGGCGAGGGGCCGTTCTTCCTCGAAGCGGTCACGTACCGCATGAAGGGGCACGCCGAACACGACGCGCAGCACTACGTCGACAAGGCCGAGCTCGCCGCCTGGGGGGATCGCGACCCGCTCGAACGATGGTCCCGGGCCCTCGCCGCGCGGGGCCTCGCCTCGGCGGGCGACCTGGCGCGGCTCGACGGTGACATCGCGCGACTGGTCGACCAGGAGCTCGAGATCGCCGAGCGCGCCCCGTTTCCGCCGCCCGAAGCCGCCCTCGAGGGGGTCTACGGAGAGGCGCCCGGCGAATCGGAGCCGTTCTTCCTCCGGTACGCCGAAGGGAAGCGCTGAATGCTGGACCGGCGGCGCGCCGACGAGGCCCGGGGCGGAACGACGTACGTGGAGGCGCTCCACGACGCCCTCTGGGAGGAAATGGAAACCGACGACCGCGTGTTCGTCCTCGGGGAGGACGTCGGGGTGTACGGCGGCGCGTTCAAGGTGACCGACGGGATGATCGAGCGGTTCGGGCCGGACCGCGTGATCGACACGCCCATCTCGGAGGACGCGATCGTCGGCGCCGCGATCGGCGCCGCGATCGCGGGCCTGCGGCCGGTCGCCGAGATGCAGTTCGCCGATTTCATCTCCTGCGCCTTCGACCAGATCACGAACTTCGCCGCGAAATCGCGGTACCGGACCGGCGTCGGAATTCCGATCGTCGTCCGGGGTCCGTCGGGAGGAGGCGTTCATGGCGGCCCGTTCCACTCCCAGAATCCGGAGGCGTATTTCGCCCACACCCCCGGGCTGAAGGTCGTCCAGCCGGCCACCGCCTACGACGCCAAGGGCCTCCTGAAATCCGCGATCCGGGACGAGGATCCGGTGATCTTCTTCGAGCACAAATTCCTCTACCGGCGCATCCGGGAGGAGTTGCCGCGCGAGGAATACACGGTGCCGATCGGGAAAGCCCGGGTGGCGCGCGACGGACGCGATCTCTCGATCGTCACCTACGGCGCCATGGTCTGGGAGGCCCTCGACGCCGCCGCGCTGCTCGAGTCGGAGGGGATCGACTGCGAGGTCGTCGACCTCCGGACGCTCCTCCCTCTCGACGACGAGACGATCTTCGCGTCGGTGGGGCGCACCGGCAAGGCGCTGATCGTCCACGAGGACACCAAGACCGGCGGAGTCGGCGCGGAAGTGTCGGCCCGGATCACGGAGCACTGTTTCGACAGCCTCGACGGACCCGTTCTCCGGGTCGCGGCGCCGGACACGCCGGTCCCGTACGCGCCGCCGATGGAAGCATTCTTCCTGCCGAACGCCGAAAAGATCGCCCGCGCCGCGCGCGCGCTCGCCGGATACTGAAAGGAGCTCGGAATGTCGACCGACGTCATCATGCCCCAGATGGGGGAATCGATCGCGGAAGGAACGATCACACGCTGGATCAAGAACGTGGGGGACACGGTCTCCCGCGACGAGCCACTCTTCGAGATCTCCACCGACAAGGTCGACGCGGAGATCCCCTCCCCCGCGGCCGGCACGCTCACGGAGATCCTCGTGCAGCCCGGCCAGACGGTCGCCGTCAACACGGTCGTCGCGCGCATCGGAGCGGCGGGCGAGGGCAAGGGCGCCAAACCCGCGGCGCCGGAAGCGCCCCCGCCCGCGAAGGAAGCGCCGCGGCCGGAAGCTCCGCCCGCGCCCCCCGCCGCGAAACCGGCCCAGCCCGCGGCGCCGCCCTCGCCCGCTCCGGCGGCCGCCCGGCCGGAAACGCCCCGCGAAAA
>DASTIQ010000029.1 GCA_035717485.1 Thermoanaerobaculia bacterium
GCCCTCCGGAGGCGTGGACGTTGACGAGCGACGCTCCCGTCCGCACGGCGGCTTTCGCGGCGGCCGCGACGGTGTTCGGGATGTCGTGGAGCTTGAGGTCGAGGAACACCTTTCCCGAGCGCGCGATCTCCGCGACCAGCCCCGGGCCCTCGGAGACGAAGAGCTCGAGGCCGATCTTGAACCACCCGCACCGGCCCCGGACGCGTGCGGCGAACTCCCGCGCGTCGGAGGAGCCGGCGAAATCGAGCGCGACGCAGATCTTCTCCCGCGCGCCCGTCACGGCGTCCTCCCGATCAGGTCGCGCGCCGCGATGGAGCGCTCGGCGCACCACGCGTCGAGCTCCCGGACGAGCCGCGCGGAAACCCCGGGGTCGCGGAAATTCGCCGTTCCCACCTGCACGGCCGAAGCCCCCACGGCCATGAATTCGAGCACGTCCGAGAGCGTCTCGATTCCGCCGATCCCCCAGAGCGGGGCGTCCGGCAGCGCGCGATGGACCTGGTGGACCATGCGCACCGCGAGCGGACGGATCGCCGGACCGGAAAGCCCGCCGGTCCCGAACGAGATCCGGGGCGCCCCGGTTTCGGGATCGACCGCCATTCCGACGAACGTGTTGACGAGCGAAAGCACGTCCGCTCCGGCGCCCCGCGCCGCGCGCGCGGATTCGACGAGGTCCGGGGCGTTGGGCGAGAGCTTCACGACGAGCGGCGCGTCCGTCGCTTTTCGAACCTTCCCCACGAGCGACGCCGTCGCCTCCGGCGAGTTGCCGAACAGCATCCCCCCCTTGCGCACGTTCGGACAGGAGATGTTGAGCTCGATCCCGGCGAGACCCGGCGCTCCCGAGAGGGCGCGCGCGATCTCGACGTACTCCTCTTCCTCGTCTCCCCAGATGTTGGCGAAGACGGTCGCGCCGGCCGCGGCCAGCAGCGGAAGTTTCTCGCGGAGGAACGTCTCGATCCCGACGTTCTGCAGGCCGATCGCGTTCAGCATTCCCGAGGGCGTCTCGCAGATCCTCGGCGGCGCGTTGCCCTCGTGGGGCTGCAGCGAAAGCCCTTTCGTGAAGAGGGCGCCGATCGAGGAGAGATCCAGGACGTCCGCGAATTCGAGACCGTACCCGAACGTGCCCGACGCCGTGGCGATCGGATTGGCCAGGCGCACCGGGCCGAGCGCGACCGACAGATAACTCGACGTCATCGGCAACGGCTCCAGTCCACCGCGGAAGGGGCGAGGATCGGCCCTTCCTGGCAGGAGACGAGGAATCCGCCCCCGGGCTTCGGGAGGACGCACGCGAGGCAGACGCCGAAGCCGCAGCCCATCGGGGCCTCCGTCGAGAATTCGGCGGCGATCCCTTTTCCGTCGAGGACCCTCGCGAGCGAGCGGAACATCGGCGTCGGCCCGCAGGCGTAAACGCGGCGATATCCCCCTCCCCCGCCGAGCGTCCGCGCGAGGAGGTCGGTCACGCGGCCCGGCTCCCCGGCGGTCCCGTCGTCGGTCGCGTCCTTCTCCGCCCCGGTGACGAGCGGCGAGATCTTCGCGCGGTAGGCGAGGTCGGGAGCGGAGCGACCGCCGAAGAAGAGGTCCGCGACGACGCCTCGCGACCCGAGCTCCCGGAGGAGCAGGGGAAAGGGGGCGACGCCGACGCCTCCCGCGACGATCGCGACGCGATCTCCGCGCGCGAGGTCCGAAGCCGTGAACGCGTTCCCGAGAGGTGCGAGCAGCGCGACCTCCTCGCCCGGAACGAGCGCCGAGAGGCACGCGGTTCCGACGCCGACGACCTTGACGAGGAACTCGACGGTCCCGGCGTGCCGGTCGACGTCGGCGACCGAAAAGGCCCGGCGCAGGAAGGGACGGCTCCTTCCTTCGACTCCGATCATGGCGAACTGCCCCGCGCGCACGCCGGCGGCGAGGTCCGGCGCCGAGCAGTGGAGGGAGAAGAGCCCGGGCGCGTGGTCGGTCCGCGATGTGACGCGCGCCTTGATGTCCCGCATGAGCGCCGCGATCTTAACCGAAGCGCGCGCGGCGATGCATCGAGAGGCGTGTTCCGTTCGAGCTCAGTCCACCATGCGCGCGAGTCCCGCGATCCTCCCCGCGCGCCGGAGCACCGCGCGGAGCATCGCGGGCGTCAGCCTCCCCGTGAACGTGTTCTGCTGGCTCGGGTGATACGCGCCGAGGAGCGTGTACGGGCCGATCGCCGCTTCCGATCCGTGCGCGAAACGCGGCCGCGGCGGCGGGATCGCGAGGCCGGCGGCACGGAACGCCCGCAGCGTGCGATCGAACGCGAGGCCGCCGAGCGCGACGACGACGCGCAGGTCCGGGAGCGCCGCGATTTCGCGGACGAGGTAGGGCCGGCAGCGATCGAATTCCGCGGGAGTCGGCCGGTTGCCGGGCGGGGCGCAGCGCGCGGCCGCCGTCACGAGGACGCCCCTGAGCGCCAGGCCGTCGTTCCGGGAGACCGAGTGAGGGCGGTTCGCGAATCCCGCGGCGTGAAGCGCGGCGAAGAGGAAATCTCCCGACGAGTCGCCGGTGAAGATGCGGCCGGTCCGGTTCCCCCCGTGCGCCGCGGGCGCCAGTCCGACGAGGAGCACCCGGGCGGCCGGGTCTCCGAACGCGGGCAGCGGACGCGCCCAGTAGCGTTCTCCGCGGAACCGCCGCGGCGGTTCCGCCGCCGCCTCCTCGCGCCAGGCGACGAGCCGCGGGCAGAGGCGGCAGTCGACGACGTCGCGCGCGATCCTCGCGAGCGATTCCGTCACATCGATGTGGACGACTGGAGCGAGGCGAGGAGCGCGTCGAAGTCGGGGCGGGACCGTTCGATGAGCGCCTTCGGTCCCGTCGCTTTCACGAAGACGTTCCCCTGCGGCGCCTCGATGATCGCGCCCCACAGGGCGAATCCCGGCTCCGGCGTCGAAGGGCCCATCGGCATCCCCGACGCGTACGTTCCCTGCGTCGTGACGACCGTCACCTTCAGGCCGCTGCGTTCGAGGCTCGTGACCGGGCCGGGCGTCGCGTCCGTGAACTGATCCTGCCAGCGCTTCGCGTTCTCGGCGATTCCGCCTCCCTGGCCGCTCCCGAAATAGTAGACGGCGACCGTGCCGTCCTTCTCTCCCGAAGAGCCGGGAATCCCGAACTGGGCCACGCGCATCGACGATTCCGGCGCCTCTCTCCGCCACGACGACGGAGGCGTGAACGCGATGCCGGCGACGCGTACCGGTCCGGTCGCGGAGACCGCGACGGCCGGCGCCGACGGCGCTCCGGGCTCCTCGGCGTGCGCGGGAGCCATCGGGATCTCCCGGACGGGCTGGGCGCGCCGGCATGCGCCGGCGGCCGCGAGGACTCCGATGACGGCGGCGATTCTTCTCATGCTCCCCCACTCTAGCAGGCCCGCGAAACCGGGAACAGGGCGGACTAGCCTCGGCGCGGCGCGGACCGGCGAAGCGTTGCGCGCCATTCCGCCTCGAGGTCCGACAGCGCCCGGCCCGTCTCGGCTCGGACGGCGGTCTCGAGAGGCATCCCCGCCCCGAGGTCGCGCAGGACGCACGACGCCGCGCCCGCGCCATGCTCCCGGATGAGCTCCTGCACGCAGTAGAGGGCCAGCCGGTACGCCGCGCGCGCCCTGTCCCGATCGGTCCTCTGGGAAAACGACGAGGAGAGTTCCGCCAGCGAATCGAGGGGAATGACGGCGAGCGTCTTCGCCGCCTCGGCCGCGGAGATCCGCCTTCCCTCCACGTACTGAGCCACGCCCTCCTGGAGCCACCCCGGCGCGCGCCCCCGCGAGATCTCCGAAATGAAGGCGTGCGCGAGCTCGTGCGAGAGCAGCCCGCGGTAGCTCTCCGCCTCCGGGCCGTCGGGCGGAAGAGGGACGTGGATGCGACCGTCGTAGACCCCGCCGACCCAGTCGGGCGTGTCCATCCAGCTGAAATAGCGCCGCCCCTGGTACAGGATCACGACGGGAGACGCCGCGAGCGGACTCTCGAAGAAACCCGCGAGCTCGGTCCGGCGCTCGTCGAGGAAATGCAGCGTCGATTCGACGGCGTCGACGGGCACCCCGGGGTCGTAGAAGGCCTCGAACGCGCTCCCCTCGAAGTACTGCTGTCCGTGCCCGTAGGCCCAGTCCCTCCTCAGCTTTCCCATCCGGGCCCGGATCGACGGATCGTCGCCTCCCAGGCGGAGCGCCTCTTCCCAGGCGCGGAGGGCTTCGCTCGTGCGGTTGCGTTCGGCATACAGCTCCCCGAGCTCGAGAAAGACCCGGGCGTCGGCGGGATCGGCGTGACTCGTCCGGATCGCGGCGTCGAGATAGAACTCCGCGAACTCGAGATCGCCGTGCCGGACGTAGGCCAGCGTGAGCTCGGCGGCCGCCGCTCCGTTGTCGGGATCGTCCGCGACGGCCTCCGACAGGAGCTCGATCGCGCGCGCCGGATCGCCGGAGGCGAGATAGCGCTCGCCGATGCCCGTCAGGCGTCTCGATTGTTCCGCGAGGGACGGAGGGTGCGCGCTCTCGATCTCGCGCCGCAGCTCGGCGAGCGCCGGGGCGGGATCCGCGGGCGCGGCCGGGCGGCCTTCCGCCATCGATGCGGCGAGAGCGACGAGCAGGGCGCAGACCGCCGCCGGCCCGCGCCGAGCTCTCCCGCGTGGCGTCATCGCGCCCCTCCCGCGGCAAGGATCCGCCGGGCCTGCTCGGCCTGCGCCGCGTAGCGCGGCGGAGGAGGGAGAGCGAGGAATCGGCGCAGGAGGGCGGCGCTTTCCGGGGCGGCACCGCGCCGGCCCTCCCAGAGCGCCAGATTGAAGAGGGCGTCCGGCTGGCGCCCGTCGATCTGGAGCGCCCGCTTCCATGCCTCCCCGGCCGCCGGCTCGTTTCCCTGACGGGCACGCGCGAGCCCCAGGGATGACCAGGCCGCGGCATCTTCCGGCGCCCACTCGCACGCGCGACCGAGCCATGCGACGGCGTCTTCCGTGCGCCCCGCCCCGAGAAGAAGCGTCCCGAGGTTGAAGGCCGCCTCCGCATCGCGCGGCTCCTTCGCGAGCGCCCGCTGGAAGGCGGACTCCGCTTCGGCCGCGCGGCCCGTCTCCGCTTCGGCGATGCCGAGCGCGACGAGAGCGCGGGCCCCCGGATCGGGAAGGTCGGCCAGGATGGCGATCGCCTCGGCCGGCTTTCCCTCCGCGATCCGCGAGCGGGCGAGGTCGGTTTTCATCTCCGGACCCGCGATCCCTCGACGCGCCGCGTCGGCGACGAGCCGATCGCGCTCCTCCGTCCGGCCGAGCCGCGCGAGGAGCACCGACAGGTTGTCGTAGGCCTGCGCGAGCTGTTCCCGCGACACGTCGGGACCCGCCTCCCGGACAGCGGCGGTGAGCACGTCGCACCCTTCCGCGGCGCGGCCCGTCCGGACGAGGCTGTCGGAGAGCATCTCGCGCGCGGAGAAGGACGTCGGGCTGTCGCGAAGAACTTCGCGCGCGGCGGCGATCGTGCCGGCGAAGTCTCCCGCGGCGTGCCGGTCGAAGAGCGCGCGGAAACTTCGAAGCGCCGCCACGTGGTCCTTCGGATCGGGCAACGCGCCCGGTTTCCCTCCTCCCGCGCCCGAGAGATATCCGAGCGAGGCGAGCGTGCGCACCTCTTCGGCGGAAACGGCGGAGGGAGCCTGGAAGGGCCGGGACATCCCGGCGAGCTCGACGGCGAGGCGCCGGAGCTCCGGCGGGCGCGCGGGGACGAGGTTCCGCGTCTCGCCCGGATCCGATCGCAGATCGTAGAGCTCGGGCCGCGGCGCCTGCACGTACTGGAACCGCGCGTTTTCGAGCGAAGCCAGGTCGCTCCAGCCGAGCGCGAACCGCGGGTACAGCGTCTCGCTGTAGATGTCGCGGGTGGGCGAGGCACCCCGCGCGAGCGCGAGGAGCGACACGCCGTGCGCTTTCGCGGGGACCGCCGCTCCCGCGATTTCCGCGATCGTCGGAAGGACGTCGGTGAGCCCCGCGGGCGCGTCCACGGTCGTCCCGCGCCGCTCCGCGCCGGGGAGCTTGACGATCAGCGGGACGCGCACGTCCTCGCGGTACAGGAACACGCCGTGCTCGTCCTCCCCGTGCTGGCCGAGGCCCTCGCCGTGATCCGACAGGAGCACGATCGCGGCGCGGTCGTACAGCCCCGCCCCGCGGAGGAACCCGACCAGCTCTCCGACGGCGGCGTCGGCGGCCGCGATCTCGCCGTCGTACGGAGCGGAACGGTAGGCGCTCCGGTACGGCTCGGGCGGCGCGTACGGAGCGTGAGGCTCGTAGAGGTGGGCGAACAGGAACAGAGGACGGCTGCCGGCGCCGCGCGCCCATGCCGTCAGCGCCCGCACCGTTTCGACACCCGCCCGCTCCCGGGCGGGTCCCCCCACCGTGTCGTCGTAGAGGTCGAACCCCGCGTCGAGGCCGCGGTCGCGCCGGAGGACGAACGACGAGACCGCGGCACCCGTCGCGAACCCGCGGCCGCGCAGAACCGTCGCGATCGTCGAGCTTCCCGGGGCGAGCCGGAACCCGGCGTTGTCGCGGACGCCGTTCTCGAACGGGAGCAGCCCGGTCAGGAGCGTCGCATGGGACGGGAGCGTCAGCGGAACGTGCGAGTACGCCGCCGTGAACAGGATGCCGTCGCGGCGCAGCGCGTCGATCGCCGGCGTCGCGACCTTCGCGTACCCGTATGCCGGGAGGTGGTCCGCCCGGAGCGTGTCGATCGAGATCAGGACGACGGTCGGAGGTCCGGCGCGGCGGCACGCCGCCGGAATCCCCGCGCACGCGAGGAGGATCGCCGCGGCGGCGCGCGAATGCACGAGTTTTCTCACGATGCGACGTCCCGGGACAGGATAACGGATCAGGAGACGGTGAAAGCCGCCTCGGTTTCGGTGGCGGGGACGCCGTCGGCCCGCACGCCGAGCCGCAGCGACCAGCGGCCCGCGCGCAGCCCCGACGTGTCGAGCTCGAGAACGAGCTTCCACATGCCGTCGGCGGCGAGCGGAGTCCGCCCGAGCAGGCGGACCTTCGCCGGGACGCGCGCCCCGCCGTCGCCCGGAACGAGCTCGGCATCCATCGTGAACGGCATCATTCCCGAGCCGGACTCGTTCTGGATGACGACGAGGCAGAGCCGCGCCGTCGAATTGGGCGCCAGGTCCGGGCTCACGCGCGGCGCGAACGCCCGGTCGCCGATCGTGAAGATGCCGTCCGACGGAGCGTTCGCGGCGGCATCCCGGATGTTGACGCCGTCTCCCGCTCCGTCGACGAACACGGGGGGAAGGACCTCGAAGCCGCCCGTCGCCAGTTCGGTCACCGGGAGATCGGATTGGGAGAACCCGTAATCCCCCGACGTTTCGTTGCGGAAGAGGACGCGGAGCCGGTAGTTCCCGGGAACGAGATGACACGTCGTGAGGTACGTGAATCCGCCGGCGCCGAGCGCGTTCCGGAGCTTCCCGAGCTCGATCGTGACCGAGCGCGAGAAGTAGTCCGCCAGAGCGCCCCGCTCGTCGCTGACGTAGCCGTAGATGCCGACCCGCATATCCCCGTCGGCGGGAAGCTTCGCGAAAAACGCCGGGGGAACGCTGACGATCACGGGGACCGGGTTCAAGCTCTTGCCGGCCATCGGCAGCGCCGCCACGTGCAGCGGGATCTTGCCCGGCGTGCGGCCGTCGTTGATCACGTCGGCCGCCGAGAAGACCCGTTCGAGCGGCGACAGGGCGCCGAAGGAGCGGGAGTCGTAGTATCCCGCCCGGGCCGAAACGCGCGCGTGGGGCGCGTCGACCTTGACCTTGAGCTCGTGGAATTGTCCCGGCTTCCCGGGATGCGACGGCCGGTACGAGAGGACGTAGACGAAGCTCGTCTTCTCGACGATTCTCTGGAGCTGGCTCTCGAGATCGTTCGAGTTCTCGATGACCTCTCCGCCGGTCGCGGAGGCGATCGCGAAGAGCGACTCGCGTCCGTACGAGACGCGGGTGCCGAGGCTCGCGTCCGAGGAGTCGCGGAGGCCGGCGATGTCGACCGGGTAGATCGCGCAGTCGGAACGCCGGTAGATCTCCATGGTGTCGGCCAGGCGGCGCTCGAGGGCGGTGTTGTTGTAGCGCTTGTCGAGATCGACCGACCAGAGCTGACCGGCCGACATCGCGTCGTTGTCGGCCTGGTTGTCTTCGCCGGACCTCAGGATGTTCCCGTACAGCAGGGAAGAATCGAAGCCTTCCGAAAAGTAGATGACGAGCTTCCGCCCTTCGACGACGTCGAGCGCGTGGCCGAGCCCGCCGATCCCGCCGAGCTGGCGCGCGACGCGCCCCTCCGCGAAACGGTCGGCGGTCTTCTGGGCGAGCATCGAGAAGATCTTGGCGGACGCCGCCATCTCTCCCGCCGACGAGTCCCGGTATTGCTCGGCCGGGGTGAGCTTGGCCGCGTTGGGATCGCCCGGGAGCACGAAAGCGAAGGCGAGCGGATCGCGCATGTGATCGGTGAGGAGCGGGAGCCCGACCCGCTGGACGGCGGCCTCGAGCTGGCGACGGTCGTTGGTGAAGTTCAGGAGGAGCTGGACGCCCTGCTCGACGGATTGCGTCGCGATGCTGGTGAGATCGTCGGGGCCCATGCCGGTTCGAACGAAGGCGAGCGCCGCCTGCCGCGAGCGCGCGATCTCGTTGGGCGTCGCGAACGAGAAATCGAACAGGAGGAGGAAGTGGCGCCTCCCCGCCACCGGGAGGTCGCTCGGCAGGCCGGACACGCGGTTGCGGCGCGAGAAGTCGAGCGTGTCGACCGCGAGCACTTTCTGGCGGTGTCCGTCGTCCTCGAGGGTGAAGTCCTTTTCCGTGAGATTCCGGATCGGCTTCCCGTCCCGGCCGGTCACGTTCACGGGCACCTGCACGAGGGTGACTTCCGCGGTCTCGTGGACGGCCCCCGGTTCCCGGGAGCCCGCCCGCAGCGCCGCCGCGGCCGCGATCGCGACGACGGTGACGGCGAAGACCGGAAGTTTCGACACCGGCGGTTCCTGGAAACTCAACTTTACACCCCGGGGCCGGAGGGCACAAACGCGGAGCGCGACTTCTTAAGACACCGGGACGGCCGATTGCCGCGCGGACTCCGCGGCGCGCTGGCGGAAGAAGGCCGCCGCCGCCGGATCGCCGAGGATGCGGAAGGTCTCCGCGGCCGCCCGGTACGAACGCGGCGTCGGCGCTTCCTTCACCATCTGCAGCAGGGTCTGCCGGGCCTCCGCCGAACGGCCTTCGCTCGCGAGCAGGAACGCCAGAGACGTCCACCCCACGGGATTGCCGGGGAAGTAATGCACTTCTTGACGGAATTCCTGCTCCGCCGGAGCGTTCTGTCCCATCCGCGCGAAGATGTCTCCCTTGTAGAAGTGGAGGTTGCTCACCTGGCGCTCCTCCCGGGTCTGGAGACTCGCTTCGATGGCGTTGAGCTGCGCGAGAGCCCCCGGAAGATCGCCGCGGGCCCGCGCGATCTGGGCGAGGATCATCGAAGGCTTCACGTGCCCCATGTGGCCGCGGTCGAGCGCGACGCGAGCCTCGCGCTCCGCGCCGGCGAAATCCTTGTCGTGGAGCAGGACCGAGGCGAGGACCTCGTGCGCTTCCGCCGGCCCGGACACCGCGATCGACCGTTCCGCGAAGAGCCGGGCCTGCGACGTCTCTCCGAGGTCGAAGTATTCGTTGGCGATCGAGGCGAGCGTGATCGGGTCCCCCGGCTTGTACCGGTCCGCCTGCTGCAGCGCGGCGAGCGACTGTTCGGTGCGCCCCATCTTGTGGTACGTGTTGGCGAGCTGCTGCCAGGCGTCGGTCATCGCCGGCTCCTTGCGGAGGAGCTCCTGCAGCAGCGTGACGGCCTCGTCGTACTTTCTCTCGACGTAGAGCCCGATCGACTTGTGGAGCATCGTGAGCTCGTCGATCCGATCGATGGGGTTCGCGAGGTTCGTGGCGTTCTCGGCGGGCGCCGCCGAACCGAGATATCCGAGCGCCGCGAGCTTCTTCACCTGCTCGGGGTCGCCGTGCCCCGGCGCCTGCCGCGGGCGGTCCATCGCGAAGAGCGCGTTGCGCATGCGCCGGAAGGGGGCGGGCAGGCCGGCGGCGAGATCCCGCTTCTGCTCCGGATCGGCGACGATGTCGTAGATCTCGTCCTTCGGGGCGTGGATGTACTCGAAGCGGTCGTTCGTCAGCGCGGCGAGATCGCTCCAGCCGAAGTGATAACGCGGATAGAGCGTCTCGCTGTAGATGTCGCGGACCGGGAAGCCGCGCGCCTCCGCGGCGGAGAACGGCAGGGCCTTTCCCGCGAGATCCGCGGGTCCGGGCACTCCGACGACGGTCGCGATCGTCGGGAAGAGATCCTCGAGGCCGACCGGAGCGGCGACGGACTGCCCCGCGTCCGTTTCCTTCGGGAGCTTGACGATCATGGGGACGTGCAGCGTCTCGCGGTACAACAGGACGCCGTGCTCCATCTCGCCGTGCTCGCCGAGTCCTTCCCCGTGATCGGAGACGAGGAGCACGAGGGCCCGCTCGTAGATCCCCTCCCGGCGGAGGTAGTCCGTGAACTTCCCGACGATCTGATCGACCGTCGCGATCTCGCCGTCGTAGGGCCGGTCGTGGTACTCCGCGTCGAAGGGCGGGATCGGCTTGTACGGCGTATGGGGCTCGTACAGGTGCAGGAAGAAGAAGAAGGGGGCCTTCTCGTGCTGGGAGATCCACTGCTCGGCGATCTTCTCCGTGTCGAATCCGGAGCGCTGGACCTGCGCGAGGCTCGCGGTCTCCGTCTGCGCCTCGACGGCATCCTCGAAGAAATCGAATCCCCGATTGATGCCGGTCGTCGCGGTGAGGACGACCGCCGAGATCGCGCCCCCCGTCGCGTATCCGTTCTCCTTGAGCGTCGACGCCAGCGTCGCGTGCCCCGGCCCGAGGACGTATCCGACGTTGTCGCGGACGGCGTTCTGCGGCGGCAGCAATCCCGTCATCATCGTCGTGTGCGACGGGAGGGTGAGCGGGACGTGGCTGTACGCGTTCTCGTAGAGCACGGCGTCGCGCCGGAAAGCGTCGATCGCCGGCGTCTTGACCTGGCGGTACCCGTACGCGGGAAGGTGGTCGGCACGGAGCGTGTCGATCGAGATCAGGATCACGGGAGCGCGGCGGAAGGTCCGCGAGCCGCCGCGCCCGCAGCCGGCGAGCCCCAGGGCGACGCCGCCCAGGACGGCGCCGATCGCCGCGAGACGCGCCGAGCGCGCTCCCCTCGGCTTCGGTCGATTCTCTCGATGTTCCCGCATTTCGCCGCCTTTCCCGGTCGCCCGGTCAGCCTTTGTTTTCCCGCAGCTGCGCCAGGAGCTGCCTCGCCCGCGCGATGTCCGGTCCGTAGCGTGCCGCCGGCGCGCGGGCGATGAATTCCTCGAGCGCTCCGCGGGAATCGGCGTCGTCCCCGATCCCGTGCGCGACGAGCGCGATGTTGAAGAGCGCGTCGAACTGGTTCCGGTCGAGCGCGACCGCCTTCTTCCACGACGCGATCGCGTCGGGCGGGCGGCCCGACCGCATGAGCGCGACGCCCTGGGCGTTCCAGGCGCGCGGCAGGCGGTCGTTGAGGGCGAGAGCGCGTCCGAACGCGTCGAGGGCCGCGGGGACGTCCCCCGCCTGGAGGCGCGTGATGCCGATGTTCTGCCAGGGCTGCCCGCTCCGGGGATCGGCGGCGGCCGCGTCCTCGAACTTCGCGATCGCCTCCTTCGTCCGGCCCGCCGTCGCGAGCGCGATGCCGATCGCGTTCAACGCGTCGGGATCGCGGCTCGTCGAAAGCGGAGCGAGGACGCGAAGCGCGTCCGACGCCCGTCCCGATTCCGCGCAGAGGAGTCCCCACCGCGAGCGGAGGGGATCGTCGATCAGGCCCCGCCGGTCGGCCGCCTCCAGGGTCGCGATCGCGGCGGCGTCGTTGCCCGCCTGCGCCTGGAGGAAGGCCAGGAAATCGTAGCCGGTCCGCATCGAGGGCCTCGCCTTCACGACGTCGGCGGCGCGCCGGAGCGCATCGTCGATTCTCCCCCGCTGGTAGAGATCGACCAGCTCGTGGATCGACTGGTCGAGCGCGACGAGGTTCTTCGGGTCGTCCTCGGGGCCGTAGTGCGCCTTCGTCGCGGCGCTCCCGCTGAGGTACCCGAGGCTCTGGAGGCGGGCGCGTTCCTCCGACGAGACCGAACGCGCGGCGACGTTGCCGGCATCCCGCGGAATCGCGTTCTTCAGCACGCGGACCCGCGCGTCGTCGGCGGAAAAGAGGTTCTGCTTCTCGCCGGGGTCGGCGTCGAGCGCGTACAGCTCGGGTATCGGCAGGTCGATGTACTTGGCGTTCCGGCCGATCTCCCCACGGAGCGGCGCCCAGCCCCGGTTCAGGTTCGAGGAGAGCGCCTCGAAGTAGGACGTCGCGGACGAATCCGGGGGGCCTCCGAGAAGCGATTCGCCGGGGAGCCCGGCCGGCTTCTTGGCTCCGACCGCTTCGAGCACGGTCGGGACGATGTCGACGTGCCGGGCGAGCCGCGCGTCGGTTCCCGGCGCGACGGCGCCCGGCGACCAGACGAGGAGGGGGACGTGGAGCGTCGCCTCGTAGGCGAAGAGTCCGTGCGTCAGCTCCCCGTGATCCCCCAGCGCTTCCCCGTGGTCGCCGGTGACGACGACGAGCGGCGGCGCCTTCGCGCTCCGCAGCTCGTCGAACAGCGGCCCGAGAGCGGCATCGACGCCGGCGACCTCGCCGAGATAGGGATTGGCGGCGTATTCGCGGTCGAAGGGCGGCGGGGGTCGATACGGCGCATGGCAGTCGTAGAGATGGACCCAGAGGAACCGCGGCGCGGACGCCGGCGCCTCCCACCATTTGCGGGCGGCGGCGACGACCTCCGAGGCGGGCCGCTCGGACATCACGAAGTCGTACGGACCGACACCCTCCGGATAGTGCTGGTCGTAGACGTCGAAGTCCTTCGCGAGCCCGAACCGCGCATCGAGCGGGAACGCCCCGATGAACGCGGCGGTCGCGTACCCGCGGGCTTTCAGGAAGGTCGCGAGCGTCGGGATCTTCGGATCCAGCCGGAATCCGTCGTTGTCGCGAACGCCGTGCTGGAACGGATAGAGACCCGTGAGGATGTTGACGTGGGATGGCAGCGTGATGACGTTCTGCGCGTGCGCCCGCGTGAAGATCCGCCCTTCCCGGGCGATCCGGTCGAGCTGCGGCGTCGAGACGCGCGCGTCGCCCGCGTAGCCGGGCGCGTCCGCGCGCAGCGTGTCGATCGTGACGAGGACGACGTCCCGGACGGAACCGGAAACGGGCGCCGCCGGCCGGCGGCAGCCCCCGAGGGCCGCCGCCAGCACGAGGAACGCGACTTTCTTCAACGGGAGCCGCGGGCGCCCGCCGCCCCGGGAATCATCCGTGGGAGGGCGTCTTGCGCGCCGGCTTCCCCGGCTTCATCGAGTTCAGGAGCTCCTTGACCGTGTCGGCGTTGGTTCCCGTCGGCGCGATCTGAAGGTACTTCTCGAAGTCGGCCTTCGCGTCGTCGACGTGCTTCTCCGAATAGCGAGCCAGTCCGCGATAGTAGTAGGCGTCGGCGTTGTCGGGGCTCTCCGGCGCCTTGGTGATCGCCTTGGTGAACCACTGGTCGGCATCCGCGGCGCGCCCCTTGTTGTAGTAGTTGATCCCCATGTTCAGGTACGGCCCGGGATCCGTGATCTTCTCGTCGGGGACCTTCTCCATCGCCGCCTTGCCTTCGTCGAGGTTTCCCTTCTGGAGCTCGATCTCGGCGATGATCAGCCAGCTGTTCGTGTCGTCGGGCGCGACCGCGACCACCTTCTTCGCGTAGTTGAGCGCGTCGTCGTACTGCTTGGCGTTGTAGCAGGCGAGCTCCAGGTGCTCGAGGACGCCCTGGTTGTCCGGAAGGTCGACGAGCACTTTCTCGTAGTTGGCGCGCGCTTCGGCCCAGTTCTTCTCGTTCCACGCCGCGTTCGCCTTCTCGATCGCGTCGGCAGTCTCCTTCGAGATCTTCTTGCCCCCGACGGAGAGCTCCTCGTGCGGCGCCTCCTGGGGAGCCGCTTTCTCGAGCGTCACGTTGATCGGCTCGTTTCGCGCCGCCTGGGAGACCGGAAAGGAGGTCTTCTTCGTCTGATAGCCGGGGGCGGAGATGTCGACGTTCCACTGCCCCCCGTTCAGGCCCATCCGCGCCCAGTGCCCCTTGTCGTTGGTCTTGACGTCCGGCCCCTTCCCGTCCGTCCAGCGCAGCGACACCGTCGCGTTCGCGATCGGTTTGCCGTCGGCATCCTTGACGTTGCCTTCGAGCCGCCCCCGCCCCGTCCAGTCCTGTGCCGAGAGCGCGGACGCGCAAAGGACCGCGAGGAAGACCAGGCTGTATTTCTTCACCGACATCGATTCTTCCTTTCCCATCAATAAAAAAGGCCCCGTCGGGCGTTTATTCCCGGCGGGGCCGAAGGATAACCGAGGCGGTTTAGAAGCTCAAGCGAGCTCCGAACCGGAGGGTGCGGGGCGCCTGGGTCTCCGTGATCTCGTTGGCCTGAGCGGTCGACGTCTGCGTCGTGCCGTTCTGTCCGAGCGCGGAGCAGGCTCCATCCGAGCCGTTGCAGGCCCGGTTCCGCTTCTGGAGCGGCGTGTTCGAGTTCGCCACGTTGAACACGTCGAGCGAGAAGGTGAGGTCCGCCTTCTGGAAGAGCGGAACGACCTTTTCGAGACGCATGTCGAGCTCGTACAGGTTCTTGTTGCGGTGGTCATCCGGGTTGCCGATGATCACGTTCCGGGTGCCGAGACCGTCGCCGGGATTCTGACGGACGTAGTAGGGAATCGGGTATCCCTGGCGGCCGTAGAAGTTCGCGGCGAGGTTGAAGTTGAGCGGGAGCTGATAGAGGCCGCTGACGTTGAAGTTCCACTTGCTGTTGATGTAGACGTTCGCGAAGGCACCGCTGTTGGCGGCGCCGCCGTACCAGGTGATCATGCCGTCGCCGCAGCTCGGTCCCGTCGCCGCGACCTGGTTGGTCGGGTCCTGGCATCCGCTGCTGGGAGAGAC
>DASTIQ010000030.1 GCA_035717485.1 Thermoanaerobaculia bacterium
GCGCGGCACGGCTCCGCCCGGTCGAGCTCGGTCCGAAGGAGGGGCTCGCGCTCGTCAACGGGGTGCAGATGACGTGCGCCGTCGGCGGTCTCGCGCTCGCGCGGGCGCTGCGGCTCGTCCGGATCGCGGACCTCGCCGGGGCCATGTCGCTGGACGCCTCTCGGGGGAGCGACACCGCCTTCGATCGGCGGATCCTGGCGGCGCGGCGGCACCCGGGCGCGATCGCGTCGGCCGCGAACCTCCGCAAGCTGATGGCGGGGAGCGCGATCCGCGAGTCTCACCGGAACTGCGGCCGGGTGCAGGACAACTACGCTCTCCGCTGCATGCCCCAGGTCCACGGGGCGGTGCGCGACGGCCTCGAGTACGCGCGGCGGGCGATCGAGATCGAGATGAATTCCGCTTCGGACAACCCGATGGTCTTCGCGGGAGCCGGCGAGATCCTCTCGGGCGGGAACTTCCATGGAGCGCCGGTCGCGGCGCCTCTCGACCTGGCCGCGATCGTCCTGACCGATCTCGCCTCGATCTCGGAGCGGCGGCTCGAAAAGCTGGTGAACCCGTCGCTCTCGGGGCTCCCCGGATTCCTGACGGAAGAGGGGGGCGTGCAGTCGGGGTTCATGCTCGCCCAGGTCACCGCGGCCGCGCTCACGTCGGAGTGCAAGGTGCTCTCGCATCCGGCGTCCGTGGATTCGATTCCGACGGGCGCGGCGAAGGAAGACCACGTGTCGATGTCGCCGATCTCCGCCCGAAAGCTCGCCGCGGTCGTCGAGAACGTGACGCGCGTCCTCGCGATCGAGATCCTCGCCGCATGCCAGGCGCTCGACTTCCTGAAACCCCTGAAGAGCTCCCCCGCCATCGAGGAAACGCGCCGGATCGTTCGCCGGAAGGTTCGGACGTGGACCTCGGACCGTTTCATCGCGCCGGATCTCGAAGCGGGAGCCCGGCTCGTCGAGACCGCCTTTTCCGGGATCCTCGCGCGGCTGGAGTGATGTCGGAAAACCTCCTCGACCGCAAGCGCGAGGCGATCGCCTCGTTCGTGGAGTTCGCCGACGGAGGACCGTCGCCCCGCTGGCCCCTCGAGATCTACCTCGAGATCAGCAACGTCTGCGATCTCCGCTGCGTCATGTGCACCCGCTTCTCGGCGTTCAACCCGGCGAGGAAACAGGCGATCTGGGACGTCGATCCCGGGTTCCTCGACGCGAGCGGCGCGGCGGAGACGCTCCGGCCGCTGCTGGAGCGGGCCCTCGTCGTGCACGCCTTCGGCTACGGCGAGCCGACGATCCATCCCGACTTCCCCGGCTTCCTGTCTCATCTCTCGCAGTTCGAGGTGCTGATCGACTTCTTCACGAACGGCATGCACCTGACCGACGAGCTCGCCCGCCTCCTCGTCGACCGCGCGATCCATCACCTCACCGTCAGTTTCTCCGGGAGCACGGCGGCCGAATACGAGTCGGTCTACCAGGGAGGGAACTTCGAGAAGGTCCTCGCCGGGCTCGATCGGGTTCGCGAAGCGAAGCGCGCGGCGGGAAAGGCCTTCCCGGGGGTACGGTTGAACTCCGTGACCTTCGATCACCACGTCCGCTCGCTGGACCGCTTCGTCGAACTCGCGGCCGCGCACGGCGTCGAGAGCGTCGAACTGACGCGGCTCCTCGAACACACCGCCGTGGTCCCGCAGCTCGGAGGGCACGCGGCGAACCTTCGTTCGCCGGAGATCCGCGACGCGATCGGCCGCGGGAAGGAGGCCGCGGCTCGCCTCGGGATCGAGCTCGCGCTCCATCCGATGATCGAGGCGGAGCTCGCTCTCCCCGAGGAAGGCGGGGCGCCGGGCGGTCCGCCCGATCGCCTTCCGCTGGAGGAGTTCCCCGCCGCGGCCCGGGCCCTGCCGGTGTTTCCCCCGTCGCGGGAGAACGGGCCGATCGCTTCGGCCGTGGATCTCGACCGGTGGGGGATCGACGAGATCCGGCGGCGCCTGCGCGTCCGGGAGTACGCGCAGGGAGAGGCTCCGTTCTACTGTCTCGAGCCGTTCAAGACCTTCTACCTGCGGCGCGGCGGCCAGGTGAAGACCTGTTGCTACATGAACGACGAGGCGCCCGGGCTCGGCGACATCCGCCGTTGGAGCGGCGAGCAGATCTGGTCGGGCGCGGCGTACGAGGTCTTCCGCGGGGCGGTCCGCAACGGCCAGTACCCGATGCTCGCGTGCGAGCACTGCCTCGAGCGGCGGCAGGCTCCCGGAAGCCACGGAGTCGACCAGATGCTCCGCGACTACGCCTCCTGGCATCCGAAAGCGAAGGGACGGCCGTTCGACGAGCGAACGATCGGAAATCTCGCGACGGCGTGGGGATCGAAGATCGTCGCGCGATCGTTCGATCGCGGATCGCGCGCCGCGACGGCTCCCGGAGCGGGGGAGCGGGTCGCCAAGGTTCTCGCGCGGCTTTCGGAGGACCCGCTCTGGTGGTCGCTCGTCGAAGGGTGGGTCGATCACGCCTCCGCGGCGGGGGTCGCGGGATGGGTCTATTCGCCGCCGTTTTCCGATCTGCGCTTTCCGGTCACGGTGTGGGCGGGCGATCGGAAGCTCGCCGAGGGGATCGCGGACATGCTCCGCGCCGATCTCGCCGAAGGGGAAAAGGGGGACGGCCGGTACGGATTCGCGTTCCCGATGCCGTTGACGGAAGCCGAGGCGCGCGCCGTGCGTGTCGAGCTCGGCAACACCGGATGCGTGCTCGAGAGGATCCCCGCGCTCCAGGGGGAACGCACGAGCCGGCCGCCGGCGGATCCCGTCGCGGCGGCGAACGATACACGGTAGCCATCCCTCGCCGGGCAGCCCGACTCCACGGAAACGGCGAGCATTCCGTACACCCATCGTGTTACACGCGACGAGTGCGATCGATTTCGCCGGTTGATCCAGCTGGATCACGCCGGACGCCCTTCGCGAGAGGAGAATCGCCGTATGCGCGCGGCCAATCGACGAAGCAATTTTCGGATAGCGCCCGGTAGGACACGGGTCGAATGAAGAGAGCCGCTCGCCTCGGCGCCGTCCTTTGCCTTCTCCTTCCGGTTCTCCCAAGCCGGACTGCCTCCGCCGGACGCGCGTGGACGGAAAGCGGCCCGTCCGGCGCGGCTGCGCTGGCGGTCGATCCCGCCGATCCGCGGAGGGTGTTTGCGGCGGTTCCGTCCCGCGATGGGGCGGCAGCGGAAATCTTCGTAAGCCCCGACGCCGGCGCGACCTGGCGGGACGTCGGTCTGGCGGCCTTCTCGCTCACGAAGATGGCGGCAGCGCCGTCGGGAGTGATCTACGCCGCGGGATTCGAGGCCGAATCGGGGGAATTCAGCTTGCCGGTCGCGGCGATCTGGAAGTCCGTCGATTCGGGGGTGAGCTGGCGTGCGGCATACCGATCCCGATTCTGCAGCAATGCGGAAATCTTGGCCGCGAGCCCCATCGATGCATCGTTCGTGTACGCCGGCGTCAACATTGTCTGCCACGGGTTCGGAGGCGCTCTTATGAAATCCGACGATGGGGGCGCGACATGGAATGACGTCTCGCCTCCGCTTCCGCCCGATCCGCCGCTCGAAGACTTTCAGCCGGTCGCGGGCCTGGCTGTCGCGCCGAGCGATCCGGGGGTGCTCTATCTCCTCCAGGGCGCGGGTTGGCGAAGCGACGACGCCGGGGCGAACTGGATGCCGCTGGCCATTCCGGGCGATGCGTTCGGCAGCGGCTCCGGATTCGACGCGCTCGCGGTCGACGCCGGTTCTCCGTCACGAGTGTATTCGAGCGATGGGCATCAGGTGTTTCGAAGCCTCGATTCCGGATCGACGTGGCAGGCGACGCCGCTTTCCGGCGACATCCGGCAGCTCCTGACGGATCCGACGGTTGCCGATGTCGTCGTCGCAAGATCGGAAACGGAAGTCTTCGTTTCGTCCGACGGGGGAACGACGTGGCGGGCGCTCCCTCCCATCGGCGTCACGATCGACGACCTCGCGGTCGGCGGCGGAGAGATCTACGCCGCGACCGGCATGGGCGTGTTCACGTTCCACGACGTCCGGGTGATTCCCTCGGCTCCCGACCAGCCGGCGCCGGCGACGCGGCGTCTCGCTGCCGGTCCATCGGCGGGGGAGCGGTGAGGGTGGAGTGTTCCCCGTTTCCGCACTCGTTCACTCGATGATCGCGGCGTGGGCGTCGTATATCGAGGCATGAAAATCAGGAGCTCGGTCTTCCTCGCGATGATCTTCATCGGCGCCGCGCCGCTCCTCGGAGCCGCTCCGTCGGATGCCTGGCTTCCGACGGCGCTCACGGTTCCGGTCCAGGACGTTGCGATCGCCCCTTCCGACAGCCGGGTCATGGTGGCCGTCGGTTACGGATCCCTCGATCTTTTCCGCACGGTCGATCGCGGAGCCTCCTGGACGGCGATGGCATTCCCGCGCAGCGAGATCCTCGAAGGGGGAGAGACGGGGCTCGTCCTCGTCCGGGGTGTCGCGATCGACCCCCGGGATGCCGCCGTGATCGAGGTCGCGGCGATCATCGAGCCCCCCGCGACTCCGCAGATTCGACCGGATCTCGGAGCGGTGTATCGCACCCGCGACGGCGGAGCGACGTGGGAGATCGCCGGAAACACGATCTTCCCGCACCTGATCGAGCAGGTGATCTTCGCGCCCGGCGACCCTTCCTTTCTGTACGCGGCTGGCGCGGAACGGGGGACGTTCGGCGTCTACCGAAGCCGGGACCTCGGCGATTCCTGGGAGGCCGTCACCGGCGGGCTGCCTTCGGACGTCTGGAGCGTGGGACTCGCCGCCGATCCGTCCGCCCCGGGCCGCCTGTTCGCCGCGATCTACGGGCTGGTGGGACAGGGTCTCTACCGGACCGACGATTCGGGGGCGACCTGGTCCGGTCCTCTCTTCGGCTACGGCGCCGTCTCCGTCTCCGCGGACTCCTCCGTCTATGCGCGAACCGACGGCGTCTGGAAGAGCACGGACGCGGGAGCGACGTGGCGAAGGGCGGACCATGGCCTGCCGCCGGACGTCGACAACGCGATTCCGGACCCCCGGAATCCGAACCGGCTCTTCATCGGCTCTCTTCGAAACGGAGTCTTCTCCAGCGTCGACGCCGGAGAGAGCTGGCGGCCCTTCCCGAGCACCGGCCTGCCGCCGCCGCACATCGGCGGACTGTCGGGGCTCGTCAGTCCCGGCTATTCCCTGGCGATCGCTCCCGACGGGTCGTATCTGGCGGCGCCCTCCTGGTCCGGTCTGTTGATCCATCCGCTGCCGCCCCCGCGCCGGATCGCGCCCGTGGCGCCGGAGTCGGCGCCGGTCGTGACCCGTCCGCGCTGAGGCTCCGCGCGCGGACCCGAGAGCCCTTTCGCTACAATAACCGCATGACCGCCGTTCATCCGGCCGTGCGCGCGGCTCGCGGCACCGCGCTGCGGGCGAAATCCTGGCTGACCGAGGCGCCGCTCCGGATGATCGAGAACAATCTCGATCCCGAGGTCGCCGAGAAGCCGGACGAACTGATCGTGTACGGAGGGTCGGGCAAGGCGGCGCGCGACTGGGAATGTTTCGACGCGATCACCCGGACTCTCAAGCGCCTCGAGACCGACGAGACGCTCCTCGTTCAGTCGGGAAAGCCGGTCGGCGTCTTCCGCACCCACCCGAACGCCCCGCGCGTCCTGATCGTCAATTCGATGCTCGTCCCGGCCTGGGCGACGGGAGACGAGTTCCGCCGGCTCGAAGGCCTCGGCCTGACGATGTACGGCCAGATGACGGCGGGGTCGTGGATCTACATCGGCTCGCAGGGAATCGTGCAGGGGACTTTCGAGACGCTCGCGGAAGCGGGGCGGCAGCATTTCGGGGGCAACCTCGCGGGCCGCCTGTTCGTTTCCGCGGGGCTCGGCGGGATGGGCGGCGCCCAGCCGCTCGCCGCGACGATGAACGGGGCGACGGCCCTCCTCGCGGAGGTCGATCCGGGGCGGATCGAAAAACGGATCCGGACCCGGTATCTCGACGCGTCGATCGCCGACCTGGACGCCGCGATCGATCGCGCCCTCGCCGAACGGGACGCGAAGCGCGCCGTGTCGATCGGCGTCGAGGCGAACGCCGTCGACCTGCTCGAACGTCTGCTCGCTCGCGGAATCGTTCCGGATCTCCTGACGGACCAGACTTCCGCGCACGACGAACTGACGGGTTACGTGCCGCACGGAATGCCGTACGCGGAGGCGCTGCGCCTTCGCGACGCGGACCCGGCGGAGTACATCCGCCGCGCGAAGGCTTCGATGGCCGCGCACGTCCGGGCGATGCTCGCCCTCCGGGAGAGAGGCGCCGTCACGTTCGACTACGGCAACAATCTCCGGGGCCAGGCCAGGAGCGCCGGTGTCGCGAACGCCTTCGACTTTCCCGGATTCGTGCCGGCGTACATCCGGCCGCTCTTCTGCGAAGGCAACGGCCCGTTCCGCTGGGCCGCGCTGTCGGGGGATCCCGAGGACATCCGGACGACCGACCGCGCGCTCCTCGAGCTCTTCCCGGAGAATGCGACGCTTCGCCGCTGGCTGACTCTCGCCGAGGAGAGGATCGCCTTCCAGGGTCTGCCCGCGAGGATCTGCTGGCTCGGGTACCGCGAGCGGGATCGGGCGGGCGTCCTGTTCAACGAGCTCGTCCGGACGGGCCGGGTGAAGGCGCCGATCGTGATCGGGCGCGATCACCTCGACGCGGGCTCCGTCGCCTCGCCGAACCGGGAAACCGAGGGGATGCGGGACGGCTCCGACGCGATCGCCGACTGGCCGATCCTGAACGCTCTCCTGAACGCGGTTTCGGGCGCGACCTGGGTCTCGGTCCACCACGGAGGCGGCGTCGGGATCGGCTACTCGATCCACGCGGGCATGGTCGTCGTCGCCGACGGGACTCCCGAGGCCGAGGAACGGTTGCGCCGCGTCCTGACCAACGATCCGGGAACCGGCGTCATGCGGCATGCCGATGCGGGGTACGAGAAGGCGATCGAGACCGCTCGGCGGCGCGGACTGGATCTGCCGATGTCGCGCGAGTGACGCCCGCCCTCTTTCTCCTCCTCTCTCTCGCCGCTTCGCCCTCGACCTCCTCGCCCGCCGTCGCGAAGCGCGCGGCGGAGCTGCGGCGCGGCTGGGAAGACCTCGACGCGCGGGCGCACGTATTCCTGAACGCGCCCTCCGTCGCTTCCTCCATGCGCGGCGGGGGAGTCGCGGTGGACCGCGGGGCTCTCTTCGCCGCCGCCGCGGCAGCACTTTCGGGGGGCCACCGAGGATTCTCGCTCACCCTCCTGGACCCGACGGGCGACCCGATCGCCTGGGCCGGGCGCGCGCCGACGTTCTTTCCGACCGGCGATCCCTCCGGCGCGATCTGGTCGGCCGAATCGGTCGTCTTCTTCCGGACGCTCTCGTTCTCCTTTCCACCCGAAAACCGGGCGGGGACGCTGGTCGAGGCGTGGCGGGTTCTCCGCTCCTCGCCCGGAGTGCGGCTGGCGCCGGACGGCCGAATTCCGTGGAACGCCACGGGCGTCGCGGTCTGGGGAGGCGTCGACCCGGCACCGCTCGATCCCGCCTCGCAGCGCCGCCGGATCGCGGAGCGGATCTTCGTCGGAGGCGCGTTCGTCCTCCTCGTCCTTTCGCTCCTCGTCCCCGCGCGCCCGCGCCGAGGGGGCGGCCCGGGCGGCGCCGGCGTCCGCCCGGCGATCCGCGCGAGCGTCGCCCTCTCGTGGGGCACGGCGGGAGTCGCCGCTCTCGTTTCGCCGGCATTGAAGCTCGAGCCGGGCGACTACCTGCGGGAGGGCGCGGTGATCGCGGGCTTCGCCTTCTCGGCCGCCGCGGCCGCCCTGTTCGCCTGTTCGACGGGGAGAGCGCGGTCGCTCGTCCTCCCGGCGTTCCTCGCGATCGGAGGCTTCCTCGCCGGAACGCTCTCGCCGAGCCCCGTGGGCGTCGCGGTCGCTTTCGCGGCGGCGCTCGCTGCGATCCTCGCGGGAGGTCCCGCGGCCGCGCCGGCCCGGGTCTTTGCCGCCGCGGCGCTCGCCTCGACCGCGCTTTTCGGCCCGCTCGTCCTCTTCCGGCAGGAGCGCGCGATCGCGAATCGGGCGGCGGAAGTCTCGGCAGCCGTCCGCGCCGGCCGGAGCCCGTCGCGGGCGGCCGCCCGGGCCGCCGCGGCCGTTCCCGCGGAGATCGCCCGGACGGCGGGAGGCTTTCGGGGGGCGCGACAGCAGGATTTGACCGACCTCGCGTTCGCGATCTGGAAATCGACGGGTCTCGCGGCGGAGGCGCCCGTCTCGGGGATCCGGCTCTGGCGCGAAGGAAGGCTCGTTTCCCGGTTCAGCTCCGGGACCGGGATCGAATCGGAGGCGACGGCGAGCGTCGGCGGAGAGACGGTCCCGGTCGAGAGGCGCCGGATTCCGGTCGCGCCCCGCCCGGAGTTCGCGCCCGGGGAAGCCCCGCTCGAGGCGGAGATCGAGACGGCCGACTGGCCGTCGTGGAGACCGCTCCCCGAGCCCCTTCGCGCGTACCACGATCTGCTGCTCGGCCTCGAGGCGCCGCCTCCCGCGGAGCCGCCCCGCACGTCGGAACGGTTCCTCGAAAGCCTGACGGCCGCGACCGCGGCGCTGATCGCGATCATCGCGCTCGCGGCCCTGGGTGCGGCGATCCTGCTGATCTCGGGGGGCCGCCGCGTGCACCTGCGTCCGCTGACGTTCCGGGGACGGATCACCGCGCTGTTCACGGCGCTCGTCATCGTGCCGTTCCTCGCCGCGACGATCTACATCCGCCACACGCTCGCGACCCGGCTTCGGCGGGAGACCCTCGCTCACGCGCAGACGGCGCTCGAAACGGCGCGCACCGTCCTCGACGACTATCTGTTCGCCGCCGGGACGTCCCCGGGCCGCCGGCAGCTGATCGACGACGACCTGCTCGCCTGGATGGGAAAGATCGTCGGCCACGACCTGTCGATCTATGCGGACGGCCGGCTCTTCTCCACGAGCCGCCGCGAGCTCTTCGCGTCGGGACTCCTCCCGGAGAGGATCGACGGCGACACGCTCGGGAAGATCCTCGCCGCCCCCGCCGGTTTCGTCGTCGAATCGCGGCGCGTGATGCACCGCCCGTTCGATCAGGTCGAGGCGGCGCTGGCGTCGATTCCCGGGCGGCTCGCGTTCACCGGCCCGGCGGTGCTCTCGATCCCCCTTCTCCCCGAGCAGCGCGAGACGGAAGAGGAGATCGCGCGGCTCTCGGCGAGCCTGATGCTCTTCACGCTCGCGGTGTTCGGGGTTTCGCTCCTCCTCGGAGCTCGGACGGCGTTCCGCGTGACGGGCCCGATCGGAGACCTCGTCGAAGGGACCCGGGCGGTCGCCCGCGGAGAGACGCCTGCCGTGCCGCTCCCGGCCGATGCCGAACTGAAGAACCTGGTGGAGGCGTTCCTCTCGATGGCGGCGACGCTCGACCAGCAGCGGGACGACCTCGCCCGGGCGCAGAGGCTCCGCGCGTGGGCGGAGATGGCGCGGATCATCGCGCACGAGATCAAGAATCCGCTGACGCCGATCCGCCTGTCCGCCGAGCACCTCCGCGAGGTCTGGAGGCGGGGCGACCCTACCCGCGACCAGGTCCTCGAGGAGTGCGTGGCGAACATCCTGCGCCAGACGGAGTCGCTCCGCGGAATCGCGGCGGAGTTCTCCGATTACGCGCGTCTGCCGGAGCCGCACCGGGAGAGCGTTCCGATGAGGCCCCTCGTGGAAGGCGTCGTCTCGGCGTATTCGGCGTCGCCCGGGATTTCCTGGGAGATCGACGTTCCGGGCGTCGAGGCCGTCGCCGATCCGCGGCTCATCGCGCGTGCGCTCACGAATCTCGTCGCAAATGCGCGCGAGGCGCTCGGCGAGGACGGCGGAAGGATCGCCGTGCGCCTCGTGCCCCGGGACGGGCGGTGGGTCTTCCGCGTCGAAGACGACGGACCGGGAGTGTCCCGCGAAGACATGGGCAAGCTCTTCGAGCCGTACTTCTCGTCGAAATCCGGGGGGAGCGGGCTCGGCCTCGCGATCGTCCGCAAGATCGCGGAGGAGCATGGCGGCACGGCGCGGGCGTTCCGGCTCTCGCCTCGCGGCTTCGCCGTCGAGTTCGACTTCGCCGATTCGGCCGCCGCGGCCGACGACCCGGTGGGCGGACCCCGGGTCGCGAGTCGCGAGTCATGAAGCGGGAACGGGCTCTTCTCGTTCTGATCCTGGCGTCGCTCGTCCCGGGGTGCCGGCGCCGGATCGGTGAAGCGCGCGTCCTTCCTTCGCCGATCTCGATCGAGCTCTCGGGACCCGCCGGCGCGCCGCCGGGAGAGCTCGCGCCGCGCCTCGCCGCGATCGGAGCGTCGTCGTTCTTCGTGCCTGCCGTCGCGGCCACGGCCGACGGGGAAACGGCTTCGTTCCGCGCGCTGCCCGTGCCCGCCGGTCCTTTTCCGGGCCGCGTTTATCTCGAAGTGTCCGGCCGTGGGGATTTCGATGCGGCCCTCGCGCGGGACCCCGTCCGCGCGGCCTCGGACCTGTGGCGCGCGCTCGAGCCCGCGACGCGGGCCGCCCGGAACGTCGCCGGAGTCCATCTCGCGTGGCGAGTGTCGCGCTCGGCAAAAGGGGAAGCCGTCGTCCTGGCGGAGGTCCGGCGCCGGATCTCCGCCCGCTGGACGGTCTCCGCCGCGATCGCGTCGCGAATTCCCGAAAAGAACCGGAAGGGATGGCAGGCGGTCGCCCGCAACGCGGACTTCCTGGTGGCGGAGATGTTCGGACGCGGAGAGGACGCGGATCCGGCCGGGTTCGTCTACTCGGCCTCGCTCGCGGACGCGGCGGGACTCCGCGTCCCGGTGTACGCGGGGTACGCGCCGCAGGGATGGGGCGTGCTGCGGTCCTCCGCGGGGCAGGCGCGATCGATCCTCTCCGATGCCGCGATCAACGAACTCTCGGAGGACCGGCGATTCGACTTCTCGTTCGGCGACGTCCTCTCCGATCCCGACGAGAACGTCTACGTGTTCTCGCCCCTGCGCGCCGCGGTCTCCCCCCGGTGGGACGGCCCGGCGCGGCCGGGGGACACGATCACGTTCCGCGAGAGGAGGACGGGCGACTTCACGAGGGCGCTCGCCGAGGGCCGGGCGGCGCCGGGAAAGGTCGTCCGCATCGCGACGTTCGAGGAAGACGGCCGATGGAACGGCCTGGGCGTCCTCGAAGACGTGCTGCTCGGGCGTTCGCTCGAGCCGAAGCTGGTGTTCTCGCGTGCGGGGGAGGGAGACGGCGCGATCGTCGTCGTCAACGCCGCCGCGGAATCGTCCGACCTGTCGCGGATCAACACGTGGTTCGACGTGACGGTGCGCGGCGCCCGGATCCTCGACGTCCGTCCGGGGGATTTCGACCGGTTCCTCTTCCTCGACGAGCGCGGCCGGCCGGTGGTCGCCCCGCGCGCCCGCACGATCCGCTTCTTCGAGAGCTTCATCGCGGCGGGCGAGTCGATGAGGACGGGACCGATCCGCCTGTCGGGCCGGGCGCAGCTGAGCGTCGCGGCGCACGTCGCGACGCTGGACGGGAACACGCTCACGACACCCGACACCCCGCTCGAGTAACCGG
>DASTIQ010000031.1 GCA_035717485.1 Thermoanaerobaculia bacterium
TTCTACGTCGAGCAGGGAATGTACGACTTCATGCGCCTCCACCAGCCGAGCCTCGGCGTCGGCGCCAACAGCTTCGAAGACTGGGTCGAGCGTCACGTCGACCGGATGAATGAAATGGCCGCCCTCGCCATCTACCCCGAGACGCCGCACGGCGTTCTCGACCGCTTCCGCATCGACGAGATCGTCGTCGTTCCCGACGGCGCGCTGCCGCTCGTCCCGCTTCCGAACGAGGGGCAGATGGACGGGCAGCCCAACGGCTCGACGACCCCGAACAAGGACGATCGGAGCGTCGACCTGCAATGGGGCTTTCCCTCGGCCCAGACGGCGTACTTCACCGATCTCACGACGGTGAGCGATCAGAATCCCTTCTACCTCACGGGCTCGCTCATCCACGAGCTCGGTCATGCACGCTATCTCGTCGACGTCTACGGCTGGGACGTCTGGACCGGCGGCTCCGACGGAAGTCAGGTCGCGATCACGGAGGACGGCGCGCCGGTCGCGGGATCGGCGCTGATGCCGTCATCGGGCCAGTACGTCCACTTCACGACCGAACAGGGTCTGATGAACCAGGACTATTCGTTCTTCGACCGGTACAGCGCGATCGTCCTGAACTTCATCGCCGGCCACCGCGCGATCGAAGGAAACTTCAACGACCCGGACAACGAAGGCTCGTTCCTGAACGACCTCCCCGCCCAGAACCGGCTGACGATCCGGACGGCGGGCGGGCTCCCGATCCCCGACGCCGACGTGCGCATCTACCAGGCGACGGGCGTCGCCGGGCACTTCATCACCAAGTACTACGACGACGTGCCCGACCTCCAGCTGCACACCGACGCGAAAGGACAGGTCCTCGTCGGGCGGTGTCCGTTCTCCGCCGACGGCCGGATCGTCCACCACTTCGGCGGCTCGAACGTGACCGCGATCGTGCGCGTGGAGAAGGACGGCGCGGTCTCGTACGGGTTCCTCGAATCGCGGATCTTCAATCTCGCCTTCTGGGCCGGACACGCCGACTTCGCCGATCACGATCTCTTCGTCGGCGCGCCCCTCTGCTTCCCGGCGCGCGCCGCGCTCCTCTCTCCGGCGCTCGACGCGACGACGCCGACCCGGGTCGTCACGCTCAGCTGGAGCGGAGGAGGACAGGACATCACCGGCTACCGCGTCTGGCTCTCGTCCGCGGGCTCGCCCGCGCGCCTGGCCGGCGAAGTCTCGGCGCAGACGCGATCGCTCGACGTCGAGGCGCAGGGCCGCGCCGCCTGGTGGGTCGAAACGAAGCATGCGCTCTGCCCGCCCTCCCGTTCCCAGACGGAGTTCTTCACCGCGCCGGGAGGGAGCCGCCCGCCCCTTCGGGTCGTCCCGGTCCTCTCCCCCGAGCCGTCGCGGATCGCGCACCCCTGATCGCTTCAGGGACGCGGGGCCGGGCGGCTTCGAGGTTTCGACGGGGGCAGCGTTCCCCCGGATTCCGGCGCGGATCCCTCGCGGACGCTCCGCGATCTTTCGGCGTCGGCGACCACTCCGAGGAGCAGCGCGATCTCGTGCGGCCGCGGCTCGGCGCGGAGGAGGAGCCGAAGCAGCCCGCGGGCGCGGCGCCACCCGGGCCGCGTCGGATGCGCGTAACCGATCGCGAGGAGCCAGACCGCGGCGCGCCGAACGAGCCTCTCGATCGCGGCATGCGGGGCGCGCGGCGGCGCGGGGTCGGCTTCCGGCGGGCTTCCGCGGCGCAGCCCCGTCCGATGGATCTCGGCGGCGACGAGAAGCACGGCCTGGGCCACGTTCAGGTCGACGTATTCGGGGACCGTCGGCAGGACCAGCGCGTGCGACGCCCACATCAGTTCGTCGCGGGTGAGCCCCGAGCTCTCCCGGCCGAAGAGGAATCCCGTCCCGTCGGGATCGGCGAGCGCGAGGTCCGCCGCGCTCTCGAGAGACACCCTCGGGATCTCGGGAGGAGGATCGGGATCGACCGCGACGAGCACCCGAAGCCCTCCGCTCGCGGCGGAGAGCGTCGGCGGCCTGTCCGCCTCCGAGAGCACGTCCCAGGCGCGCCACGCGGCACCGCGCGCGTGGTCGCCGAAGTACTCCTTGCCGTTGTCGGGAAGAGCCACGAGCGCGAGCGAACGGAAACCGAAGTTCTTGATCGCCCGTGCCGCCAGTCCGCAATTGGCCGGGGTTCGGGGGCTCATCAGGAGGAAATGGGGGCCCGGTCGTCTTCCGGGCCGGCGGCCTTCGCCCGCGGACTCCGCGAACCGCCGATCGCGAGGGGGAACGGCCACGTCGCGATCTTAGCGCGGCGGAGGGCGGGGATCCCCGCGCCGGTGATAAGAAGGGCGCGTGCATCTCGCCCGCCGGACGCCGGTGCCCGCGCCTCGGGAGGCGGTCTTCGCGTTCTTCTCCGATCCGAGGAACCTCGCCCGGCTCACGCCTCCCGCGATGCGGTTCCGGATCGTCGAAGCGCCCGACCGGCCTCTCCGCGCGGGCGACCGGTTGCGGTACACGATCCGGCTCGCCGGGATTCCGGTTCCGTGGACGACGCGAATCACGACCTGGGATCGGGGACGCTCGTTCTCGGATACTCAGGAACGGGGACCGTACCGGTCGTGGAATCACCGGCATTCCTTCCGGACCGTCCCCGGAGGCGTCGAGATGCTCGACGAGGTCGAATACGAGATGCCGTTCGGCATCCTGGGCCGCGTCGTCCACGCGATCTGGGTCGGGCGCGCTCTCCGGAGGATCTTCGATTTCCGCGAGCGGGCGATCCGCGAGATATTTGCGGGGTCCGGAACGACGTTCCCGGAAGGAGGGGTCATGCCGATCATCGATGCCATGGTGGACGAGATGCTGCGGGAGGGGGAGACGACGAAGAAGGTCCTCGCCCGGGTACCCCTCGACCGGTTGGACTGGAAACCGCACCCCCGGGCGCGTTCGGCCGGCGATCTCGCCTGGCACATCGCGGCGCTGCCGGCGAGGATCGCGGCGATGGCGCCGAACGACGAAGGGGACGTCATGGTCGTGCGCCAGCCGCCGCGCCCAGACTCCCCGGAGGCCATCGTCGCCGCGTTCGCCGAAGGGCTCGAGACCGCTCGCGCGGCGCTCTCCCCCTTGACCGACGACGACCTCCGCCGGAAGTTCCGCTTCCGCCGCGGCGAGGTGACGATGGCGCACCTTCCGAAGATCGCGTTCCTGAGGGCCGTGCTCCTCAACCACTCGTACCACCACCGGGGCCAGCTCGCCGTGTACCTCCGGCTCCTCGACGTGCCCGTGCCCCCGATCTACGGCCCGACGGCCGACGAGTCCTGAGCGGGTCCCGGGCGCTTGATTTTTCCGGGGCTTTGCCCTATACTGGCGTTTCTTCGATCGCTCGTCTTTCCGTCTCTCGCAGCAGAATCCGACGATCCAGAAGAAAACGTCGGGTCCTCTTGCCGCGAGTCCCCGCCGAAAGTTTTTGCGGCAACGATTTCACGCCGGATTGGATCCGGCAGGTAAAGGAACTGTCATGAAGCTCTATGTGGGTAATCTCCCCTTCACCGCAACCGAGGACCAGATCCGCGATCTTTTCGCGGGATACGGCACGCCCGAGTCGGTTCGCCTCATCACGGACCGCGAGACCGGCCGCGCCAAGGGTTTCGGATTCGTCGAGTTCTCCAACGACGATGAAGCTCGCAATGCGATGTCGGCCCTGAACGGGCAGGATTTCGGCGGCCGGGCTCTCACGGTCAACGAGGCCCGTCCGATGGAGAACCGGACCGGCGGCGCTTCCCGCGGCGGGTATTCGCGAAGCCGCTACTGATCTTCACGAGCCCCGGAAAGCCCCGGCTTCGGCCGGGGCTTTTTTTGTCCTCTTCGGGAGACGGGCGTCGCCGGGAAACCTCCGCCGTGATCGCGCGTATCAGGAGCAGGAGGACGCCATGGATCCTCGGGAAAACCGCTCTCCGGATCCCCGTCGCGTTCGGCGTCGCATCGCCGTGATCGCCCTCCTCGCCGTCCTCGGCGCGACCGTCTACGGCGACAACCGGGGACTCAGCCCCTCCGGCGTCGCCTCGTCCGTCACCGGCGCCCTCCGGATCGGGGAATGCCTCGGCCGGGCCGCTTCCGGCTTTTCGCGAATCGTGGGAGACGCCGCGACTCTCGGCGTCCTCTCCGGAACGGTGCTCTCCCCCATGGATCCTCGCCTGCGCCACTCGATTCTCGCGTCCGTCGAGGGGATCCGCGAGGTGTGCACGAGCCGGCCCGCCGATCCCCCGGTCGCGCGCTGCGCGAACCGGAACCTCCCCGCGAAGAAGCCCGTCCGCTGCACCCGCGCCTGAGCGGGGTCCGGCCGGGGCGGCGTTCCCGCGCGCGGGCACCGCGATTGCTTCCCGGAAAGTCATGATCCGGAAGCTGAAATCGGGGCAATACCGAATCTACTCGCGGAAGAAAGACGGGAAGACGGGCAAGCGCCGGAACCTCGGAACGTTCGCGACGCGCGCCGCCGCCGAGAAGCACGAGCGGGAGATCCAGGCCTTCAAACACAAGTGAGGACGGAGCGCGCATTCTCGTGCGCGCGGAGAGCGAGCCACGAGTTTCGCGAGCGCGCGTCGAAGGATCCGACCTCGGCGAGCCCGTTCGGGGCTTATTCCGACGCGGCCTTGAGGCCGGCCAGCGACAGCCGCCGCTTCGGCGCGCGCCGGAGCTCGGTCTCGAACGCCTGGCGCGCGTCCGCTTTTCTCCCGGCGGCGAGCAGCAGCTCGCCGAGAAGCTCGCGCGCGGGCTTCGCCGGCTCGGGCGGCCCGAACCCGTAGGGCATCTTCTCCTCTCGGTCCGCGGCCTCGCCCACGAGCCGGACGGCTTCGTCCGTCCGGCCCTCCTGCGCGAGCGCCGCGCCCCACAGCTCGTCGCGCAGAATGCCGGCGATCTCCGCCATCGTCTCCGACATCGCCGTGTGCCTTCCCTCGGCGCCTTCCTTCGCGAGCTCCTCGAGCGACGCGAGAGATTTCCCGGCGTCCCCGCCCCGACGCAGGGCGGCGAAACCGGTCGCGAACGCGTCGTCGGCGCGGGCGCTCCGCGACAGCTTCGCCTCGGGGATTCGGATGTCGGCCGCGCGGGAATCCCGAGGTGCGTCGACGATGTCGGCCGCACGCATCCACGCGAGGTGATCCCACGCGCGTTCCGACGGATCGCGGGACGTCGCCCGCTCCATGTCGGCGAGGGCCTGCCCGGCCTCGGAGCGGCGCCCCTCCTGGAGGTATCCGTACTCGAGCCAGTGCAGGGCGTG
>DASTIQ010000032.1 GCA_035717485.1 Thermoanaerobaculia bacterium
GGCCGATCGACCTGTTAGGCTCCGGATAACGGTGCGTCCCCTGATCATGCTCTCGCCGGTGATCGGGTTCCCGCTCGCGGGTTTGGCCTGTGTCCTTCCCGGCCTGGCGCTCGTCCGGCGAGAAGAGTGGGCGCGCGCCGAGCCCGTCGAGATCGCGGCCATCGGCTGCGCCGGGTCGGCTTCCTGGTGGGCCGTCGGAATCTGGTTCCTCGGCACGCTGGGGATCTCGCTCACCGCCTTCGCCGTGGGCTCGCTCGCCGCCGCGACTCTCGTGCTCGCCGTGTTTCGCCGGGATGCGATCGCCGCCGCCATCGAGGCGTGGCGGGCATCCACCGCGGCGGCGCTCGGCGATCTGGCCTTCATCGCGGCGGTCGCCGGCTCGCGCGCGATCTTCGCGCTCACCCGGCTGGCCTGTTCCGTCGGCGACATGAGCGCACACGCCTACATGGCCGAGCTCGTGGTGATGCGAAACGGCCTGCCGAGCACCTACCGGCCGTTCCTTCCGATCGGAGATTTTGGTTCGTTCCCGCCGGGATTTCACGCGCTGGCGGCCATCGAGACGCTCCTCGGGGGTGTCCCGACGTATCGCTCGACCATTCACGTTCTGTGCTTCTCGCTCGCGGCGCTCACGTTCTCCCTGGTCGCGCTCCTTCGCGGAGTCGGCGTCGGCCGCGCTCACTCGGCGTTCGGCGCCGCCGGCGCTCTCATGCTCGCCCGTAATCCCCAGTTCTTCGAGCAGGCCGGCCGCGCGCCGATGCTTCTCGCGGGGGCGATCGTCTTCCTCGTGCTGCGGGATGCGCTTCGTCTCGGCGAGCGTTCGCTGTCCCTCGGCTTTCTCCTGCGGCTCGCGCTCCTGTCGGCCGGCGTCCTTCTCGTTCATCCGCTTCCGGCGGCATCCTTCCTCTACGTCCTTCCGGTTGCGCTCGCCTTCCGGATACGACGCGACCGTGCGGCATGGATCCGCGGCATGCGCAACGGCGCCATCGTGCTGATCGCGGCCGGCGCGCTGGCGATCCCGTTTTCGCGTCGCGCTCCACGCTCCGTCCCTCCCGCTGTCGCCGGTTGGGCGCGCGGCTGGTTCCGCGACGAGGTCGAGCCGGCGCTCCGACTCCAGGTTCCGACATGGCGTGCCGTCGGGATCCGGGGAGGCGTCGGCGGACGTCCCGGGCCCCAGACCTGGCCCTTCTACGTGATCGTCTACCTCGGTGTTCTGCCGGCGGCGCTTCTCGCGCTCGGCCTCACGGCGGGCCTGCTCCGCGAGCGGAGCCCGGCCGCGCCGCTGGCGGCGGCGCTCGTCGGCGTCCATGCGGTCCTGTTCACCGGGGCGCTCACCGAGACGCTGCCGCTCTGGCCGTCCCTCTACCCGACACGGATTGGAATCTGGCTCGCGCCCGCCCTCGCGATCGCGCTCGCGGAGCTGGGCTCCCGGGTGCCGGCGGACTTCCCCGGGCGCACGCGGCTGACTTGCGGCGTCCTGTGGCTGGCGCTCTTCGGGATCGAGGGACTTCGGCTTTCATCGGACCGCTTCGGGACCGCGTACTACGAATCCGCCAGGTCGGGACGCGCGTCGATCGCCGGGATACTCGCGAACGAAGCCGCAGGCGGAGCGTTCTGGATCGCGACGTTCAACCGCGCGAATGCCGTGCTCACTCCCGACGATCTCGAGGCCTTCCGATGGATTCGTGACCGTACCCCGCCCGGGGCGGTGTTCGCGACGAACACCGGCGACGGCGGAAATCTGATCCCGGCCATTGCCCACCGGGCCGTGCTCGATCCGCACTTCAACCTCTCGTTCTACTACCCGCGCGAGCTGGCGGAATGGCGCCGGACGCCCGTCGATTACATCTACGTTTCGTCCGAGCCCAGTCCCGCGCATCCGCGGCGGTACACACCCGAGAGTCTCGGTCGCGACCCGAAGGTCGATCTCGCGTTCCGCTCGGGCGAGGCGCGAGTGTACGAGGTGAAGGGACGCTGAGCACCCTCCCGGGAGGCTCGAGCGGACGGGTCAGCCTCGAATCGACTGGGCGTCAGCGGACCCCCCGGGAGCCTTGTCAAGACGTTTCGAGGTTGCCCACGCGACGCACCCGACATCGACCGCGATCATGAGATCGGTGATCGCGTGAAAGACGTAGAGCTTCCGCGACATATCGAGGGGCGAGGAGCTGAGGGTGCAGATGGCGTACGCGAGGACCCCCGTGACCAGGAGCGCCGCGACGCTGATCCGCGTCGGCGGCGGGAGCCGGCCGAAGGCGGCGAGAACGATGTTGGCGCCGAAAACGAGCGCGAGGACGAATGCGGCGTGTCGCCGGCCGAAGAGACGGAATTTCGTCCAGGCCGAGTAGGCCGAGCTCCTCGCGCCCGGCCGGAAGCCGGCCGATTTCTCGAAATTGCCGAAATCGGCGCGGAGCTCGAGGCCCGCGGGCGCCCATCGCCGGAGCGCGGCGGCCGCGCGCGCGGGCCGCTTCAGATAGAACCGGAACAGGGTTCCGTAGCCGAGCTTCGGGAAAATCGACTCCCGAACACCCGGCTTCCGGAACGGGGAGTCGGGACCCTTCGTCGTCGTTCCCGAATAACGAACGGCGGCGGGATCGAGCCCGAGCGCCGCGAGGTCGCCCCGGGGATCCGGAGATCGGGGCAGGATCTCGGAGAACACGATCTTGTAGAGCTGATCTTCCTGGAACCCGGCGTCGCCCCGCGTCCCCGCGTAGAGCGCGGCCGCGGCCGCGAAGAGCAGGACCGCGCCGGCCGCGCCGATGCGTCGGAGACCTGGCCGATACGCCAGCCAGACGCCGAAGGCCGCGAGCGGCACGCTCTGCGCGGCTTCCTGCGGCTTCGACGCGACGAAGAGCAGCGCCGCCGCGAAGTACCCGACGACGGGCCACGCGTGCCGTCTCCCGTCCTCGAGCGACTTCGCCGCGAACGCCGCGATCCAGAAGAGGAAGACGAGCGACGCGGCCTGCGTGTAGAAGCTGTTCAGCGGCGCGGCGTAGCCGACGTCGGTGAACGCGAAGACCGCGAACGCGGCCGGAGCGGCCCGAGCGGCGATCGGCAGCCGGCGCGAGGCTTTCCAGAGGACGACCCCCGCGCCGAGCAACCCGAGCGCGTGCAGCGCTCCGATCCATCGAAGGTCCATCGTTCCGCGTTCGGAGAAAGGGAGAGAGATCAGGCGGGCGATTCCGGCGAGCAGAATCTCGGAGCTGAGATTCCGGCGTCCCGACGGCGGCGCTCCGCCGTAAACACGAAAGACATAGAGGAAGTACCGGTCCTCGGGCGCGGCATCCCGCGCCGCGAGGCCGAAATGATCGAGCACCCTCGAGAAATCGCCGTTGTCCGCGAGTCCGACGATCGGCGGCAAGAGGAGCTGATGCGCGAGGATCGCCGCCGCCACCGCGAGCAGGGCGCCGCCCCACCATCGGCCGCGGTCGGAGCGATCCGCCGTCACGCCGGCGAGTCGCGCTTCCCGGCCAGGGGGAAGCTCCGTTCCATTCCGTCGCGGACCCCGATCGGGTCGTAGCCGAGATCGCGGCGCGCCTCCGAGTTGTCGGGAGAGGCGTCCTGCTCGATCCGGGTGATCGCGTATCGCGTGAGCGGCGGGTTCTTCATCGTCTTTTCCATCAGGAACGCCGCGGCGCGGCAGATCGGGAGCGGGATGTGGAGGAACGGCTTCGACACGCCCTGGTGGCGCAGGATCAGCCGTGCCAGATCTCGTATCGAGATTTCCTCGCCGCCCGTGAAGTTGTAGATCTTGCCGTGGCTCCGGGGGTTCCCGGCGATCGCGAGGAGCCCCCGTCCCATGTCGTCGACGTGGACCGGATTCTTCCGCGCGCGGCCGCTCCCGACGAAAGGGACGACGGGATATTTCAGGAGCGATCGCAGGAACCCGAGGAACTCCTCGCCTCCTTCGCGCTCGTAAACGAGGGTGGGGCGCACGATCGTCCAGGCCATCGGCTCCGCCGCGCGAACGATCGCCTCGGCCTCCGCCTTCGAACGGGCGTATTCGGAGATCGGGTCGATCGCCGACGTCGACGAGACGAACACGAAATGCCGGACGCCCGCGCGCCGGGCCGCGTCGACCATGTTCCGCGTGCCCCCGGTGTTGACGCGGGCGAAGACCGAAGGATCGTTCGAGAGGATCACGCCGGCGAGATGGAAGACCGTCGTCACCCCATCGAAAGCGGCGGCGAGCGTTTCCGGCTTCGTGATGTCGCCGAAGGCGATCTCGGCGTCAACACCGGACAGCCGGGAGACCCAGCGGTCGCCCGGAAGCGCGAGGGCCCGGACGCGGTGGCCGGCGGCGACCAGATCCTTGACGAGCCGGGAGCCCATCACTCCGACGCCCCCCGAAACGAGGATCGTCTCCCGCGTCGAGGCCGGTGTCATCCCGCCTTCCGTGCGATCGAGGGATTCGAGCCCGCGAGGAGCGCGGCGTATTCGCCGCGTCCGTGGCGCCGCACCACCCGGAGGACGTCGAGCCCGTAGGCGATCGGCTTCAGATGCGAAACTTCGTCTGCGTAGATCGTGGGGATGGGGACTTCGACGATGCGGAGCCCCAGGGTCTGCGCGCACACCAGCATCTCGAGATCGAAATCGAACGACTCGGAGAGTCGCGGGAAGGGTATCGCCGCGAGGGTCCTCCGCGAATAGAGCATGTACCCGCTGTGGAACTCCGCCATCCGCATGCCGAACGCGCGGTTCTCGATCGCGGTGAGGATCCGGTTCGCGGCCCACTTGTAGAGGGGCATGCCGCCGGCGATCGCCCCGCCGCCGAGCATCCGGGATCCCTGCACGAGATCCGCGCCTTCCGCGCGGAACGGCGCGAGGAGCTCCGGCAGGCTCTCCGGCGAATACTGACCGTCGGCGTGGAGAATGACCGTGATCTCCGCCCCGGTCTCGAGCGCGTGCGTCAGGAGCGTCTTGACGGCGCCCCCATACCCGCGGTTCACGGGATGCCGAAGGACGGTGACCGAGGGGCGCGCCGCCTGCACTCGCCGCGCCGCGTCGAACGTGTCGTCCCGGCTCCCGTCGTCGACCACGACGAAGTCGACCGCGCGGCCCGCGATCTCCCCGGGGATCCGCGCGAACGTCCGTTCGAGCGTCCGCCCCGCGTTGAAGGCGGGGACCGCGACGAGGATCGACTCACTCAACCGGCTGGTCCGGCGCGGAAGCGGCGTCGCCCGCCCCCGGGATCCCGAGCGCCGGCGAAACGGCCGGCGCGGACTTGCGGCGCGCGCGCACGTAGAACTCCATCGTCGGGATCAGCATCTCCTCGAGGCTCGTGCGCGGATGCCACCCGAGCAGGCGCTCGGCCTTCCGGATGTCGGGAATGCGCCGGTCGGAGTCCTCGTAACCGTCGCCATAGAAGTCCTTCGCGGGGACGTCCACGGCGGGAGGCTGTGTCTGCCCGTCGAGCGCGAAGCGCCGTTCGTAGAGGGCCCGCATGCGCTCCGCGAGGTCCCGGATCGAAGTCTCGTTTTCGGGAGAGCCGATGTTGAAGATCTGCCGGTCGCACACGCCGCCCGGGTTCTCGACGATCCGCGCGACGCAGTCGACCGCGTCGCGGATGTAGGTGTAGCAGCGCCTCTGCCGCCCGCCGTCGACGAGCTGCATCGGCTTGCCGTCGAGGAGCGCCTCCATGAAGAACGAGAACACCCTGGGCACGCCGTCGGTCTCCCCGGGAAGGTAATCGATCTTCGGTCCGATGAAGTTGAAGGGGCGGATGATCGTGTAATTCAGGCGTCCTTCGAGGCCGTAGGCGTGGAGGACCCGTTCGAGGAGCTGCTTCGCGCAGGCGTAGATCCATCGATGACGCCCGACGGGGCCCATGATGAGATCGGTCGAATCCTCCGCGAAGGTGGCGTACGCAGGGTTCTCGGGGTCGGCGAGCCGGTCGCCGAGCACGGCGGCCGGCGTCTTGCCGTAGACCTCGCAGGAGGAGAACTGGACCAGGCGTCGTCCCTCGCGAACGCACGCTTCCGCGATCCGCAGATTCTCCTGGAAGTTGAGGCGGAACACGTCGAGGGGATCGCGGACGTAGATGCCGGGATTTGCGTGCGCCACGAGATCGATCACGACGTCGGCGCCGGCGACCGCCTGATCGAGATCGAGCGACCGATCCGCGACGCTTCGCTCGAGAAACGTCAGGCCAGGCTGGCCGAAGAGATCTTCGATCTTGTCGGAATGGATGTCGACGACGGTCACCGCATGCTCGGCTTCGAGCAGGCGCTCGGTCAGGTGCGCTCCGATGAAACCGCCTCCGCCGAGACTCAGGATCTTTGGCATCACTCCTCCACGACGTGTCCGAATGGAAACGGATAGTAAGACGAGTTTCCGGGTTTTCGCCGGGTCCAGGCACAGAAATCGAGGAAATTCGCCTGTCGGGCGGGAAAGCGCACACGGCTAACCTGCTGATTCAGGGGACATCCTCATCTTTCGTCGTGCGATCCTGACGGTCGTTCTGCGGTTCAGATCCTATCGGAGGAACCAGGATCTCAGAATCGACCTCCGAGTCCGAATTTCTGTCGGCGATCGCCCGAAGCCTTCTGCCGTCCCGGCCCGGCCGACTCCGTCCGGGCCCGGACGCTCAATCCCGGCGGTATCCGGATCCCCCCGAGAGCAGGGGACTTTCACGACGTCCTCTCCCAGCGTTCCCCGACCCACCTCGACACCTCGAAGATCCTGCCCTGAAGCGAATACGACGCGCCGCACGAACAGCGGAAGTCGGGAACGATTTCGTGGCGTGGGCGCGGCTCGATCCGGACGACGAAAGTCTCGCCACACCGGCACTCGATCCGGACGGGAATCCATCCATCGGTATCCACGCTTCACTCGTATTCATCGCGGACATCACGTTTCGGGGACACGGGCTCGGACGCGGCCGCCGCGTTTGCCCCGCCGATGAAAGTTCTGTTCAGATCCTGGGGAGCAGGCAGGACGGCCCTCTTCGGGCTCCCGCAATTTTGGAAAAATCGGTGTCGCGCCTTACGCTCTTCGAATGGACAGCGAAGAGCACTTCCGCCGCCTCGAGCGGCTCTATGCGGCCGCACCGATCAACCGCTATTTCGAGCCGGTGCTCCGGATCTCGGACGGCCGAGCGGAGCTCGCCATCCCGGTCAAGCCCGACTTCTTCCACGCCGCCGGGGCGGTACACGGGTCGGTGTATTTCAAGGCGCTCGACGACGCCGCGTTCTTCGCCGCGAACTCGCTCGTCTTCGACGTGTTCGTCCTGACGGCATCCTTCAACGTCTGGTTCACGCGGCCGGTCTCGGAAGGGGAGCTCCGCGCGACGGGGACCGTCGTCCATCGTTCGACGAACCTCATCGTCGCCGACTCCGTCGTGCTCGATTCGAAGGGACGCCAGATCGCCCGCGGCACCGGCTCCTTCATGCGAAGCCGGATCCCTCTCACCTCCGAGATCGGATACGCATAGCGGCCGGCCGGCGACGCCCGTGGCGTCACCGTCACCGGCTCTCGCGTGGCGGACGGCCGAGGCGTTGCCGCTCGACCGACGAAGTCCTCGTCAAGGCGCCGGTTTCGCGACGACGACCCTTCCGATCCCTTGCCGGGTGGCGTCGGCGATGGCGCGCTCCGCGCCTCGCGGGTCCGCCCCCCGGTCGAGGAGCAGGGAAACGACCTCCGCGGGCGCGCCGAGGCGTCCCGGCGGCGAAAGAATCCGCTGCCCCCCCTCGTCGACCTGAAAGACGCTGAACCGGGGCCGCCCGCCCGGTTCGATCGGACTGCAGTGGACCCAGTACTCCTCCATGGGCAAAGCTCTCCTTGTTCTCTTCATCGGGACAGAACCGAAACGGGGACAACGCGATCGGGGGAGCGGATATGTCACTGCAAACATTCGGGATGCACGGGCGAACCGCCGTTTTGAGGCATCTGCAATAATTCCATCCCCAAAGGCAACGGAAGGAGAGAGCCCATGGCCGTCGCGGCAGACCGTCGTTCGGGAAGGGATCGCCGCCGGAAACCCCGCGCGGGAGTACCGGATCGGCGTTCCGGCGAGGAGCGGCGCAAGCGGCAGACTCCCGGGTCGCCGCGGCGTCGAGCCACCGATCCGAAGTAGGAGAGTTTCCCGGGATTGCGGTTCGTGCGATCCGACGCCGCCCTGGTCTGCGGCGTCCTCTCGGAGCTGGCGTCGCATTCGCAGGACCGGACGGGGCATGACCGCCGTCCGCGTGTTCGTTGCCTCCGCTCTCCTCGCCGCTTTCGGCTCGGCCGCGGATCCGCCGCGCGCCCCGCTCGCGGTGCGGTTCCGGGAGGCGACGGTTCACGGATTCCTCGCGCTCGGGACGCTCGACGGAAAGATTCTCGCCGACGGCGATTCGATCCAGTTCGTCCGGGGAGACGTCGTCACGAACCGCCTCGTCTTCCACTTTCATGACGGATCGCTCCAGGAGGAGACCGCCACGTTCCGGGAGCGCGGATCGTTCGAGCTCCTGACCGACCGCCTGGTCCAGAAGGGTCCGTCGTTTCCCCGTCCGGTCGAGCTGGCGATCGATCGTCCGACGGGACTGGTGACGGTCAGGGACACGGGGAAGGACGGCCGGCCGAGGGTGACGGAAACCCGGATGTCTCTTCCGGCGGACCTCGCCAACGGCCTGATCGTGACGTTGATGAAGAATCTTCCCGATCGCCTGGGAGTCGCCACGATGACCATCGTCGCGGCGACTCCCAAACCGGCACTCGTGAAGCTCGTCGTCAGCCGCGATGGAGAGGATTCGGTCTCGGTCGGGACCCTCTCGCGGAAACTCACCCGCTACGTCGTGCGGGTCGATCTCGGTCCGATCAAGAACGCTCTCGCGAAGCTGCTCGGCAAGTTCCCGCCCGATACGCGCGTCTGGATTCTCGAAGGAGAGGCGCCGACGTTCGTTCGATCGGAAGGGCCGTCGTTCCTGGGAGGCCCCGCGTGGCGGATCGAACTGACGAGCCCGAGATGGCCGAAGTCGACGGCCGCCTCCGCCCGCCGCTGAGGGTCGGCCGTTCGCGGCTCGGTCCGCCGCGCCGTCCGCTTCGATCCGGGACCCGGGGCGAAGCGGGAAATCAGACGCGGCGACGCCGCTTCCGGCGGCGCTCTCCGACGATGTCGGCGACGATCGCCGCCCCGGCGAGTCCGAGCGAATAGTCGGGGACCATCCCGAGAAGGATCGCCGCCGACCCTCCGAAGACGCACCAGACGAGCGGCGCGGCCGACAGGATCTCCCGCAACTCCGCTTCTCCGCGAAGAAAGACGCCCGTGGTGAAGAGGACGGTGGGGCACGGTACCCCGAACGTCGGCAGGCGCGGCCAGCGACCGCCGCCCGCAGCGGCGGCGAAGGGATAGAGGACCGCGGCCAGGAGGAACGCGGCTCCCGCCGCGGGACGCCAATTCACCGCGAAGGACCTTCGCTCGCCGAGGGGGCGAGGAGCGTGCGCCGCGGAACGGAGACCTCTCCCGAAGACGGCGACTCCCGCCAGGAGCAGGCTTTCGACGCCGAAGAGAATCGCGAAGCCGAGCGCGGCCGGATTGACCTTCCGGAAGAACACGCCGTGATAGGCGACCGAATTCCAGAGCCAGAGAACGGCGAGGTAGCCGGCGACGAACCGGCCTCCGGGCGGACGCCGGCCGAGCATCCGAACCGCGAGGAGCGTGGCCACGAGCCAGAGGAGGAGCGCGGCCGGCCAGAGGGCGCCGTTGTAGGCCGCGAAGACGTCGAGGAACTGGGAGCGCGTGAAGGGCAGTTTCATCGATTCACGCCGATTGTGCTCCATGGCGGCCCGCTTCTTCGAGACGGGGAGCCCGCTTCCTCATCCGACCGGGCGCCGTCGGAGGGCGGGGAGACGCGTCGGGTCCCCCGGCGAGACGGGCGGAGGACGGACGTCGAGACCGCGGGCCGCTCGGCCGGAATCGTATCCCCGTCCTACGGCTGCCGTCCGCCGACTCCCAATGCGTACCACCACCCCGTGACCCTGGATTTCCGGTAGAGCATCGTGCGGCTCCGGCCGCGAAACGTGTACGTCACCGTTCCCTCGTCGCTCGAGAGGATCCGCGCGAAGGCGCGACGCATCGTTTCGTCGCCGAGCTTCATCGGTTCGGTGAAGATCATCGAAGGATCCGAGTGGAGGGCCCCGATCGGCTTCCCGTCGATCGCGAAGAAGACGAGGTCGGGCTCGAGCCCTCCCATCTCTCCGCGGACGATTTCGCCGAGCCGGTCGAGGTACACCGACGCGCCGAGCGCGCCCACGACCGATTCGCGCGGACCGCCGCGAACCGGGACCGCCACGATCGCCGTGTTGCGGGTCGTGGACTGGCTGACGACGAGATCCCCCAGAACGGCGCGCCCCGCGAGGAGCCGGGGAAAATACTCGCGCCTGGCGATGTTACCGGGCGCTCGTCCGATCGGCGCGGTCCAGTATTCGCCGTCGGGGCGCGCGAACCAGAGGACGGCCGGAACCGTCACTTCCGCCGCGCGGGCGAGCGGCCGGCGAATTCGCTCCCAGTCGCCCGATCGCACGTCCTCGGTTTCCGCGAGAAGCCGGAGGACGTCGGCGGTCTTCTGGAGATGTCCATCGGCCAGCGAGATGAACGCCTCGAGCGCGACGTTGCCGCCGACCGAGAACGGCGCCGCCGTGCGCGCGCCGGATTTCCCGGCGGGAGGCGTTTCCGCCCCGGCCGCGGCGAAGCCGGCGGCGATCGAGAAAGAGAGAATCGCGAGTTGTCGAAGGCGGAGCATCGGTTTCCTCCTCGGGGCGCGCGATTTGCGATCGTTCGGCGCCGCGGCGTCCCGATCTTCCGCCGGCGATCGGCCGGGCGAAAGGTGCAGATGGATCAACGGCGCCCGTCGAAAACCCGCTCCGGAGCCGGAGTCCCTCCTCAGCGGCAGTATTCGCGGACGGTCCGGAGGAAACGTTGCGGTTCGACGGGCTTCGACAGGATCGCGACGACGCGGGACTCCGAGAGGTCCCGCGGGATCTTCTGGAGGGCCGAAAAGATGATGACCGGGATCGAGGCGATGTCCGGCTCGAGCCGACGCGCCTTCAGGAACTTCTCGCCATCGACCATCGGCATCATCATGTCGAGCACGATGACCTTCGGGCGGAGTCCCTCCGCGAGCTCCGCGAGCGCCTCCGCGCCGTTCTCGGCTTCGGCGACCCGAAGCCCGTCGACCTCGAGGAGAGCGACGGCGGCTTCCCGCACGGCGCGGTCGTCTTCCACGATCAGCACGTCGCAGGAGACGGTCATCACGCGGGATCCTATCAACGCGGCGGGCCCACGCCGGGAACGCGCGGGCGGGAGACTAGAATGATCTCGTGCTCCACGAAGTCCTCACGCTCACGCGGCCTCTCGTCGTGCTCGACACCGAGGCGACGGGGACGTATCCCGCCCGCGACCACGTGGTCGAAGTCGCGTTCGTGAAGTTCCATCCCGACGGGCGGCGCGAGGTCTTCCACCGCCGCGTCCGGCCGCCGATTCCGATTCCCCCGGAGGCGACGCGCATTCACGGGATCTCCGACACGGATGTCGCGGAGCTGCCCTTCTTCCCGGCGCTCGCGCGTGAGATCGCGGACTTCCTCGCGGGGTGCGATCTCGCGGGATACAACATCGAGGGGTACGATCTTCCGCTCCTGCAGATCGAGCTCGCGCGCGCCGGAATCGACTTCGACGTGAGCGGCGTCTCGATCATCGACGCCCAGCTCGTCTTCCACAAGGAGGAGTCCCGGACGTTGTCCGACGCGATGCGGCTCTACGTCGGACGCGCTCATGAGAACGCGCACAGCGCGCTCGCGGACGCCGAAGCGACGGCGCTCGTGATCGCGGGCCAGCTCGGCCGGTACCCGCAGATGCCGCGGACGCCGCGGGACGTCGCCGCCCGGTATCCGCCGCCGCGGGGAAGGCGGATCGACCCGGAAGGAAAGCTCGTCATGCGCGATGGGACCGTCTACGTCAATTTCGGCAAGAAACATCACGGGAAATCGTTCGACCAGGTCCGCGGTGAAGACCCGCATTTCTTCGACTGGGTGCTGTCCGGAGACTTCTCCCCGGCCGTGAAGCGCTGCGTGCGCGAGTACCTCGCCGGCGACCGCTGACGGACGGTCGGCCGCGCGGCGCCCTCCGCTGGAACCGCGCCGCCTCCCACGGCGCAATCCTCCTCCGCTCGGTTACTTCGCGGAGACCAATCGCGCCGTGACCTCCGCGGCTCGGCCCAAGCCCTCGACCGCTGCGGCGCCCCACGGGGACCGCGACGAAAAACCGACAACCGTGGGCCGCGCGGCCTCGCGCGTCGAGAACCGGCGGAGAACGCTCGGCCTCCGCGGAAGGCCGCCGGGTGCCGGCGCCGTCATCGGGGCGGACCGGAAACCGACGTCGGCCGCGCGGCGCGCTCCGCAGAAAGGGGGTCATGCGCCGCGGCCTGACTCAAATGCATCTATGCGGCGGCGGCGCCCTTTTCCTAGAGTTGCGGCGGAACGACCGCCATGAAATCGATCCTGATCGTCGAAGACGACGCCGGGCTCCGGCAGGCCCTCGAAGAGCTCTTGAACGCCGCCGGAATACCGCATGAAACCGCGGCGGACGGGTGCGAGGCGCTCGAGAAGCTGATGCAGGGACCCACTCCGGGAGCCGTCGTGCTCGACCTGATGATGCCGGTGATGGACGGCTTCCGGTTCCTGAGCGCGAGGAAACTCGACCGCCGCATCGCGGCGATTCCGGTGATCGTCCTCACGGCCGTGCCGGAAGTCCTCGTCGACCGCGCCGACCTGAACGTGCACGAGATCATCGCGAAGCCGTGCGATCCCGAGCGCCTCGTCGAAACGGTCCGGCGTTACGCCGAGCCGGTCTCCCACTGACGCGTCGTCAGGCGGGCGGCCGGGCGCGCGTCCGGACGACGACCGGAGGGGGAGCGGCGACGACGCGCGGCCGCGGGGACGCGGCGGCGGTCCATCCGAGGACGAGCGCTTTCGCGTCGACGGATCCCAGTCCCGTGACCCGATCGTAGCCGGGCCCCGCGGAGAAGCCGGTCACCCCGGGGACGCTGTTGTCCCCGGACACGATGTCCCGGAAGGGACGGGCGCTTCCCCCGGAGAACTGCGCCGACGCCATCCGGTAGAACACCGGGTTCGCGTTTCCCTGCCGCGCGCCCGCCTGCGACTGCACGACGAGCGCCATCAGTCCCGCGAAGGCCACCGTGGAAGCGGAAGTGCCGTTGACCACGTAGACGGTTCCGACCGAGGGGTCGTACTTCTGGAAGACGACGTAGCCGTCGTGCGCGGCCGCGTTCAACGAAACGTCGGGCGTGTCGCGCCGGCCGTCGTCGGGGACGCCGGGCGCGCGCTGCCACGACGGCTTCTCGTAGATCCCGCTCGGCCCGCCGCCCGTCGCGAGGAGCCCGGAGCCTCCCGGTTTCGTCCCGCTCTCGTTCCAGGCGATTTCCGGGACGGGAGACATCAGCGATTCTCCGGTGGCCGGGTCTTCGGTCGGCGACCACCAGCGGGCCGGATCGGCCTGGTCGTCGAGCCCGGTCCCGCCGACGCACACGTTCCACGGCGTCGAGCAGAGGCCGGAGACCGCGAGCCCGGTTCCGCGGTCCGCCGACGGGTCGTCGCACCCGGCGGCGCCGCTGTCGCCGGACGGCACGAACACCGTGATCCCCTGCGCCGCCGCCTGTTTCCAGAGCGCCTCGTAGAAAGCGTTCCCCGAGCCGAGATCGCGCTCGCAGAGGCCGAAGCTCGAGGACAGGATCGGCGCGATGTCGTGGTCGACGGCGTACTGCGCCGACAGGTCCGCCGCGTCGGAAGCGGTCGTCGATTTCGAGATCACGAACCGGATCGTGGCGTTCGGCGCCACGGCGCCCGCCCATTCGACGTCGAGATCGGCCTCGCTCTCCTCCATCTGTCCGTCGGTGCCGGTGCCGCTTCCGAGGTCGCCCGGATCCGTGCCGTTGTGGACGAAGACCGGATCGTTGGCGGGAAGTCCGAAGAAGAGGCGAAAGTTCCGCACGTCCGCGATCTGGATGTCGGTGCGCCCGACGACGGCGATCGACACGCCCCGTCCGTCGATCCCCAGATCGTAGAGCGGCTGGACGTCGTACATGACGGCGAAGTCGGCCGGTCCCATTCCGTGGTCGCCTCCCTGGAAGTCGACCTCGGGCCGGCGCGCCGCCACGGGGGGGCCGATCTGAGCGTGTTTCTTCGGGAAGTCGTCGAGCGAGAGGACGCCGCGAATCACGGAACCGAGCGCCCGCGGGATCGTCGGCGGAGAGACGTTGCCGTGCCGGAGCCGACCCTCCTGCCAGAATTCGTGGATCGGCGAACCGAACGCTTCCTCCACCTGGCCCGCGGTGCCGCTGATGTGGATCCACTGGCGGCCGGCCGCGACGTCGTCGACGGCGAAACCGTGCGCCTGCACCCAGTCGAGGACCGTCGCGATCGCGTCGTCCGAGGCGCCGAAGCGCCGTCCGAATTCCCCGGGCGTGATCCAGCGGTGGTAGTCCGGCGATGCGGGGTTCTGCTGCGCCTCGAGCAGCCTCGCGAGCTCGCCCTCCGCGCCCGCGCGAGGCCGCAGGGCGAGGGTGATCCGCTCGAGGGGCAGGTCGGGAGAGCCGGGCCCGAGGTCGCGCGCCGTGCGCGCGCCCGCGGGGACGCCTCCCGCGCGCACGCGGTCGCCTTCGTCGACCGGGAACCGCGCCGACGCGGACGCGGCGACGAGAAGAGCCAGAGTCAGGAAACCGAGGGTCCGACGGGGTTGTGTCATTCCGGGCGGGGGCTGCGAATCCCGTGCCCGCCGCGAGCCCTCCGATTCCGGAGTTCCGGCCCAAACCTCCGGGGGGCTCTGGGATGGGAGGGCGGCCTGCACGACCTGGAGAACCACGATCTGGAGAACAGGTATGGACGCGAAAACATGCCAGCGGTTATACGGCTCCGGGGGAGAGGGCGTCGGTCGAGAAGCTCCCGCGGCGGGTCCGTCGGGCGGCCGGCAGAACGGGAAGGGGGCGGGGACCGCCCGTCCCGCGCGGGGTGCGCGCTCGGACGCGCCGGATTCAGGGTCCGCGCGGGCTGATTTCGAAGACGATTTCGACCTGGGCTCGTTCGGACAGCTCTCCCGATTCGATCGGCGGAGCCGGGGCCATCGACGCCATCGCGCGCGCCATCATCGGTCTCGGAACGGGGCCGCCGGAGCTCTCCGAGATCGACACGACGGGGCCGACCGCGACGCCGCTCGCCCGGGCGAGCGCTTCGGCCCGCGCCCGCGCGTCGGCCACCGCGGCCTCGCGAGCCCGGGCGCGGAGCGGCCCGGGATTTTCGATCGTGAAGGCGATCCCGGAAACGGCGTTCGCGCCGGCGGCGACGGCGCCGTCGAGCACGTCGCCGGCGCGCGGAAGATCCCGGATCGTCACCTGGACGGTGTTCCGGACGCGGTAGCTGCCGGACGGGCGTCCTTCGGGCTCGCCGGCCGCCCGCGGCGGGGTCGGATTCTGTTCGAAGTTGATCGAGTACTCGACCGTCCGGATGTCGCGGGAGGCGATCCCGGCGCGCTTGATCGCCTCCAGGACGGAGCGCATGCGCCGATTCGCGTCCGAAACCGCGGCGGCGAGCTTCGGGTCGAGCGCCTCGACGCCGAGCGTCGTCACGGCGACGTCGGGGGCGCCGCTCGCTTCTCCTTCCCCGAAAACGGTGATCGTGCGCCGGCGCTCGGCGGAGGGGCGATCGGGAGGGTCGTCGGCGGTCGCCGCGCCGGCGACCAGCACCAGCAGGATCGCGGGAAGGATCGGTCGATTCTTCACGGCCCGCTGATCGTGAGCTTGTACGTGTTGACGAGGAACTTCGACATCTGCTCGCGGGTGACCGGCTGGCCCGGGGTGAAGGTCCCGTCCCCGTTGCCGTCGACCACGTTCTTCGACCAGAGATAATAGACGTACCGGCAGCCGGCGTCGGAATCGGGCACGTCCGTGAACGCGTTCGGCAGGCCGTCGGTGCAGTCGTACGCGCGGCCGTTGCCCGGATCCGGGGCCTTTGCGGGGACATTGGCGTTGCCGCCAGCCAGGTCGCGGGCGAGCATGACCGACATCGATCGCCGGATGATG
>DASTIQ010000033.1 GCA_035717485.1 Thermoanaerobaculia bacterium
CCGGGGGGCCCCCCGTTCGGCCGGCGGCCCGCCGCGCGGCGGGGCGACGGCGCCCGGAGCGATCCGCGCCGGCGCCTGGGCGCTCTTCGAATCGACCGCGGTCGGATTCGCGACGAGAGGCCGCTCCCGCGTGGCGAGCGCTTTTCCCCTCGGCGCGGTGACGGCTTGCGGCCGGACCGCGTCGGCCCGCTTGGGCATCAAGCCCACTCGTCCGCTTTCCGCGGTCGCGGGACGAACCGGAACGGCGGCTCGGGCGCCGTCATGGGCCTGGATCGAGAGCTGGGCCGCGGCGCGGGGAGCGACCGGGGCGCCGTGGTTCTCCTGGATCATGCGCTCCTTCGCCTGGAACGGCGCGGGGGCGGGCGGAGGCGCGACGCGGGTCACGACGGCCCGTCGCTCGACCACGGCCGGCGGGCGGGGCGCCGGACGCGCCGTCGCCGCGGCCACGCGGAGGGAGGCGGTCGTCGGAACGACCGGAATCGGCCCCCGCATGACCGGCGCCGAGGAAACCTGCCGGACGATCCGCTGGTCGCGAACGTAGTTGTTCGAGACGCGGCCGCCCGAAACGAACGTGTTCTGGTTGACGACCGTCACGTACGTTCGATTCACGTAGGTCACGTTCGTGATGTTGACGTTGACGTCGCGCTCGCGGCGTCCTCCCCACCACGGGATGAAGGGGTCTTGCGGAGCGAGCGGGAACCAGCCCACGTACCCGCCGCCGCCGCCGATCGCGAGCGAGGCGGACCATCCGGGACCGCCGCCCACGAAGGCGACGAGCGCCGGAGAATACGAAACCGCGACTCGGGGTCCCGCGGGAACCCAGAACCAGCGGGAGGAATACGTCACCCATCGCCCGTAGTGATAGGGGGCCCAGCCCCAGGGCTCGGCACCGACCCACGTCCAGCCCCAGGGATCCTGCCAGATCCACTGGCCGTCGCGATACGGCGTCCAGCCGGCCTCGACGGTCGACGGCGTCCAGCACCTTCCGTACTGCGGAACGTCCTGCCACTGGCCGTACTGGTCGAGGTCCTCCACCCCGACGACGTCGGCGTTGACGTACTGGTAGGAGCGGACGCGCCGGAAACGCGCGTCCCGGAAGCTCACCCACCGATCCCACGCGTCGATCGGTCCGATCCCCACGACGTCGTAGGAAGGATTGTCGAAGCCCTGGATGGAAATCTCGTTGCCGGACGAGATGGGAATTTCCCCGCCGTCGGCGGACATCGTCGCGTGTCCGCTCCGGACGACGACGCGCGAGTTTCCGTCCTGGTCGACGTCGATCCGGAAAGTTCCCGGCGTGTCGAACGTCACGGCGGCATTCGGCGTGTCGACCTCGAAAACCTCGTCGTTCTGGAGGCGCCGGACGCGGAAAGAAGCGGTTCCGGCGGCGAGCGACAGCTGCTTGACGTCGTCGGTCATATTGAGCGCCGTCAGATCCGTCCCCGGCGCGAGGCGAACGAAGGTCCCGCCGTGGACCTGGAGTTCCATTCGGGTCGCGTCGCCGGTGTACACCCGGTCGCCGAGGGTCAGCGGGACGTTCACGACCGCCGCTTGCCAGTCGTCCGGAGCGTCTCCCCGGCTGTACGACGCGTCGTTGCCGTCGACATAGGAGATCCGGGCCACCGTCTGCTGGATCGGCTCCTCGGTGGAATCCCGATAGTCCTGGGCACGCGCGGGCAGACCGGCGAGCATCAGGATCCCCGCCGTCAATGTCCCGAGCGTCTTCATCATCGTTGTCGTCTTCATCGAGCAACCTCCGCGGGCCGGGGCTGCGAGCCCCGTGCCAATATCGCCTTCTTCCCCGAAGGCAAAAACCCATCAAACCAGGGGGGTTGTCGCCCTTCCTCCACGGGCCGGCCGACCCCTCACCGTCCCCGCCCACCGGGGAGTGTCATATTCTTAGATCATATGCTCCGGCGAACGATCGGGAGGCGCGTCGCGGCTGCCGCGCTCCTGACCATCCTCTGCGCCTGCGCCCGCCGCCCGACGCGGGAGCTCGAAGACGCGAGGCGGGCCCTCGTCGCGGCCGAGGCCGCCCAGGCTCCCGTGTACGCGCCCTCTTCCTTCGCGGAAGCACAGCGCACTCTGCACGAGGCGGAGCGGCTCGCGGGAAGAAGGAAGTACGACGACGCGCGCATCGTCGCCCGCGAATCGGCGGCGCGGTCGAGGGCCGCGGTCGCCATGACGGCCGAGAACCGCGCGAAGATGCTCGAGGCGCTGAAAGTCAACCTCGAGGCGACCCAACGCCAGCTCACCGACGCGGAACAGGAAATCTCCATGGCGGAATCGTCCCGCGTCGATCCCAAGCAGATCGACATGTTCCGGCGCGACCTCGCCGGAGCGCGGGCGAAGCTCGCCGAGGCGAGCCGGCGGCATCAGAACGGCGACCTCCCCGGCGGGCGGAAGTGGTCGGAGGACGCCCGGATCGCCGCGGACATGACCTTGCGGGAAATCCGTTTCGCGATCGCGCAGAACCCGATCGTGCACCCCGCCCCGAAGAAGCGCCGCCGCCCGTGAACGGGCCGCTCCTCTACCGCCGCGGCCCGGCCGACGCGCTGGACGTGTCGGGACGCGACCGGATCGCTTTTCTCCAGGGCCTGACGACGAACGATCTCCGGACGCTTTCCGCCGGCGCGATCTGGGGCGCCGCGCTGAGCCCGGTGGGAAAGGTGCTCTTCGTGTTCCGCGCGGCGATCCGCGGCGATCGGATCCGCCTGCTCCTCTCCCCCGGCGCGGCCGGGCGCGCGGCGGCGCACCTTCGAAAATACGCGGTGTTCCAGGACGTGCGGATCGAAGAGGCGCCTCCCCTCCTCCGCTTCGATCTCTACGGCGCGGAACCGCCGGCGCCGCCCTCGGCCGCCGAAGCGTGGCCGCCGTTCTTCGAGCTCCGCGGAACCTGGCTGGTCGCGGCCGGCGAAGCGGGAGCGATCGAAGCGGTGCTCGCCGCTTCGGGAGCCTCCGTCATCGGCGACGAAGAAGCGGAGGCGCGGCGCATCGAAGCGGGCCGACCCGAGGAAGGAAAGGAGATCGACGAGACCCGCACGCCGGACGAAGCGGGGCTTTCCGGGGCGGTGTCGACGACCAAAGGGTGCTACGTCGGCCAGGAGATCGTCGCGCGCATGCGGACCTACGGCCGCGCGCCGCGCCGTCTCGTCCGTTTCGTCTTCGACGGCGCGGGCCCCGTTCCCGCCGGAACCCGGCTGGTCCGGGCGGCGGAGCCGGACCCGGAGGCGGGGCGGGTCACGTCGTCGGCGATATCGGCGGGCGGCCTCGTCGCGCTCGGATACGTCGGGCGGGGCATCGCCGACGGAGAGACGCTCTCGATCGCCGGCGACCCCGGCCGCGCGGCGCGCGTCGAGCCGATATCGCCGTGACGTCCTGGGCCCGGGCGCGGGCGGGCGCGCCGGCGGAGGCGCCGGAGCTCGCCGTCTTCGGCGCGCTCCTGCTCGCGCAGTTCTTCCTCGGCGTCTTCCCAGTGATCGGAAAGCTGGCGCTCGGGACCATTCCCCCGCTTCCCTTCGCGTTCTTCCGGGTCGCCGGCGCGTCGCTCCTCCTCGGACTGCTGGCCCTCGCGCGCCCCGCGGAACCGATCGCGCGGGAGGACCGGCCGCGGTTCTGGCTCCTCTCGTTTCTCGGCGTCTCGGTGAACCAGATCTTCTTCATCACGGGCCTCGCCCTCTCGACGGCGATCAACGCCGCGATCCTGATGACGACGATCCCCGTCCTGACGCTCGGCTTCGCGATCCTGGCCCGCCGCGAGTCGGCGGCGCCGCGGAAGATCGCCGGATGCGCCGTCGCGCTCGGGGGGGCGCTCTTCCTCGTCGGCGCGGGCCGATTCGACTGGCGGAGCGATCTCTTCCTCGGAGACGTCCTCCTGATGACCAACGCGACGTGCTATTCGCTCTATCTCGTGCTCGCCCGCGATCTCCTGGCGAAGTATTCGGCGGCGACTTTCATCCGCGTCACCTTCCAGATGGGCACGGCGCCGGTCCTCGTTTTCGCGGCCGTGCCGATCGCCCGGATGCATTTTTCGCGCGTGACTCCCCTCGCCTGGATCTGCCTCGCCGCCGTGATCGTCTTCGCGTCGGTCGCGGCCTACGTGCTCAACGCGTGGGCGCTCGCGCGCACCCATGCCTCGCGGGTCGCCGTTTTCGTGACCCTGCAGCCGGTCGTCGCGACGGCGCTGGCCGTCGTGTGGCTGGGAGAGCTCCCGACGGCGAAAGCCGGCGTCGCCGCGGCGCTGATCTTCGCGGGGCTGCTGCTCTCGCGAGCGCCGCTTCCGAAGGTCGAACAGGAATAGCGGAGAAGGCCGGAAGCGGCTCCCCGATTCGGCGCAAAACGGTCCCTGCCGGGCCCGCCCGCTCGACGATAATCGTCCGCATGCCTCTCCTCCCCAGCGCGTGCCCGCTCGACTGCCCCGACTCGTGCAGCCTCGACGTCGAGGTGGACGAAGGCCGGGTGGTTTCGGTCGGAGGGAGCCGCGTCAACCCGGTCACCGACGGCTACATCTGCGCGAAGGTCCGGCGTTTTCCGGAGCGCCTGTACGGTCCCGATCGCCTGCTCCGTCCGCTGATGCGCACGGGGGCGAAGGGAAGCGGCTCGTTTCGCGAGGTTTCCTGGGACGAGGCGCTCGACGCGGCCGCGGCTCGGCTCCTCGCCGCCCGGGACCGGTTCGGCGGCGAGTCGATCCTCCCGTACTCCTACGGCGGGTCGAACGGCTACCTCTCCCAGGACACGACCGACGAACGGCTCTTCCGGAGGCTCGGCGCCTCCCGGCTGGCGAGAACGATCTGCGCGGCCGCGACGGGGGCCGCGGCTCAGGGACTCTACGGAAAGATGCCGGGAGTGGGGTACGAGGACTACCCGGAAGCGCGGCTCATCGTCCTCTGGGGGGTCAATCCATCGGTCACGGGAATCCACCTCGTCCCGAAGATCGACGAGGCCCGGCGGCGCGGCGCGCGGCTCGTCGTCGTCGATCCGCGAACGACGCGGCTCGCCCGCCGCGCGGACCTTCATCTCGCCGTCCGCCCCGGGACCGATCTCCCCGTCGCTCTCGCGTTGATCGGATGGCTCTTCGATTCGGGGCGGGCGGATCGGACCTTCCTCGCCGGCCAGACGACCGGAGCGGAGCGGCTGCGGGAAGCGGCGCGCGCGTGGCCGATCGAACGGGCCGCGCGGATCGCGGGAATCGCGGCGGGGGACCTCGAGCGCCTGGC